>JBARHR010000188.1:0-2626 GCA_049799335.1 Gallionella sp.
TCTCTTGACCGAGGCGCGGGTGTTGTTGTTTTATATGTGGCAAATTTTGCTGCCGAGCAACGCACAACTGGGTTTGTATCACGATGATTTCGCGATATCCCGAGGCTGGCTTCAACCCTTCAGCACCATGCTGGCAGTGATTGGGATTGCCGGGTTCTTCGCTGTGGCTTTTCTCCTCAGGAAGAAAGCACCCTTGGTCGCCTTTGGGTTGCTGTTTTTCCTTGCAGGACATACGCTCGAGTCGACAATCTTCCCCCTGGAAATTGCTCACGAACATCGCAACTATCTGCCCATGTACGGCATTGTCCTCGTAGTGTTCTATTACCTGCTCCATCCACTGGTTCAAGTAAAGAGCTTGCGTGCGAGGCATGTCTTTGCCGTACTATTGATTGGACTTTTTGCATTTATCACCTATGCGCGCGCCAGCAACTGGTCGAATCCGTATGACCAGTTTCAGGCAGAATTTCTGCACCATACCGACTCTGCGATGGTCAATGTCGAGATGGGTGCTATTTATGGCAATATCGTAAGTCCTGATGCGGACGTGATGGCGAAGAATTACCGTATGGCACGCGGTCACTACGAACGCGCCGAGAGGTTGGACAGCAATGACACCAAGGCCCTGTTCGGCCTGATCTTGTTGAATGCGGGACGTGGCATGATCGTTGAACCGGAATGGCTGAAAGAACTGGGAAGCCGTCTGGAAAGGGCACCGTTTGCACCGATAAGCAGCGACAAGTTGGTGGAGCTTACGCGATGCGAATTGGAAGGTGCCTGCAGATTGGTTTATACCGAACTGGAAGATTTGCTTAAGTCAGCGCTGCGCAACCCTACTTTGACGGGACCAAACCAGGCTAAAGTCCTGTTTGCCTTGAGTACGTATACAATAAACGTACTTGGCGATTATCCGGCAGCGCTGCAGTTGATGCATAAGATGATGGATGTTGCGCCGCAAGAAACCGCATCCCGAATCGCATTGATCAATTTCCTGATCGCGCTGCAACGTCCTGACGAAGCACGGGAACAACTGAATCTGTTGAAAGAGATGAAATCCGGAGCGGACATGAGTGCGCAAATTTTATCGTTTGAGCGAGAGTTGTCGAGCGGCGATCCGGATGCGGCACCCGATTGATGATGGAAAATTCCTGAATTGAAAAATCTGTCTGTAATTGTTCCTGCACGAAACGAATCCGATGGTCTTCGGCTACTGCTGCCGCAGTTGCTGGAAATATTACCCAACGCGGAAATCGTGGTCGTCAATGATGGTTCTGATGATGACACGCGCGCGGTGTGCGCCGGGTTTCCAGTCGTGGTGATCAATAATCCATACTGCAAAGGAAATGGTGCAGCGGTGAAATCCGGCGTGCGTGCGGCGCGCGGGGAAGTCCTGCTTTTCATGGATGCGGATGGACAACACCAGCCCAAGGATATTCCAGCGCTACTTGAGAAGCTTGAACAGGGCTACGACATGGTAGTGGGTGCGCGCGGTAAAGGTTCTCAGGCGGGAATACACCGGGCATTCGCCAATGGATTTTACAATCGCCTTGCGAGCTGGATGGTGGGTCAACGCATTGATGACCTTACCTCGGGATTCAGGGTCGCCAGGGCCAACAAGTTTCGCAAGTATCTCTATATGCTGCCGAACGGATTTTCCTATCCCACAACGATTACGATGTGCTTTTTCCGTGCGGGTCTCAGCGTTGGCTATGTGCCCATACATGCGCCTAAGCGCGTCGGCAACAGCCATATGCGCATCATGCGCGATGGTGTCCGGTTCTTGCTCATCATATTCAAGATTGGTACCTTATACTCACCACTAAAGTTGTTCTTTCCGATAAGTGTCAGTTTTTTCACGATGGGTTGTGGCTATTACATCTATACCTTTGTCACTCAGAATCGATTTACGAATATGAGTACGGTGCTATTCATTACGTCGATTCTGGTATTTCTGATGGGCTTGATTTCCGAGCAGATTACCCAGCTGGTCTATAAGGATCAGGATAGGCCTTGATTACCTGCTATATCGGTACACGAGCGCAGCTAATCAAAATGGCGCCGGTCATTCTGGAATTGGAACGGCGCAAGGTGGTTATCGCTTTGGTGATGACCGGTCAACACGAAGAAACTATGAGGCAACTCATGGATGATTTCAGGATCGCCTCAATTCCGATCTATATTTACCGAGGTGAGGAGATCACCGGTATCGTTCAGATGGCGCGGTGGTTTCTGGGGAGTCTGTGGAAATGCTTAAGTGCCGGAGACAGATTCCTTCCTCGCAGTACAAGCAGACAAGATGTAGTGCTGGTTCACGGCGACACTGTTTCCACGTTGCTAGGTGCTTTGATAGGCAGGATCAAGGGAGTCAAAGTTGCGCATATTGAGGCGGGACTTCGTTCCAATAATATCTTCCACCCGTTCCCGGAAGAGCTTACCCGGTTGGCGGTATCCCGACTCTCACACCTGGCATTTTGTCCGGGCGTGTGGGCTTGGAACAATCTCGAAAATTATCGTATGTACCGAGTGGATACCCAGCACAACACACTGGCAGAAGCGTTGCAATTGGCGCTTGATACGCCAAAGACGGATTTGTCCGACTCTGCCTTAAGCTTGCCGGATTGCTATGGAG
>JBARHR010000189.1:0-4618 GCA_049799335.1 Gallionella sp.
GGTTTGCCCTCCCGCCGGGGCAGCGGGGTTGAATGCATCTGTCGTGTCCATTACATAGTTGAATGCCAGCGCATCCAGGTTATTTCCGGTGGTGGTGTAGCTGTTCGTTTTGCTGCTGTCCGCGCCCAGCAACAGGGTGTGTTTCAAGCTCCCCGTGTCGAAGTGTCCGGTCGCGTCAAGCTGCGTACTCTGCACGTCGGTATAGCCATGGGTAAGTGTCAGGGCGCGATCCACTGTCCAAGTTGCACCAACCTGAGTAAACCCGGCAACTTGGAAGCTATTGGAATCGGAAGCCTGATTGGACTTGCTCTGCAAAACCTGCGCCTTGACGGACCACTCATCATTGAAGTTGTGGGTCAAACCCAGTTTCGCGTAGGTCGTGTCGGTATATTGTAGGCTGGGGCTACGGTTTCCCGATGGCGATAACTGGACAGTTTGATTCGTCACAGGATCAACCGGGTTGATTTCTGACAGCGAGGCGTATTTATCTTTGGTGTATGTGAGCTCCAGCAGCGCCTGAGTCTGCGGGCTGATGTTCCATTGCAACGAGGGCGCAACAAACTTCCTGTCATTATTCTGTTTCGTCCAGTATCCGTCGTGGCTATCCCACGACATATTGATGCGATAGAGCAGCGATTTGTCATTATTCGCTGGGCCGGTGGCATCCAGATTGGTCAGATAGGTGCTGTGCGTACCGACAGTTTGCTCCAGCGAATAACCTGCCGTGCTCTTGGGTTTCTTGGTGATCACGCTGACTACACCGCCGGGCTCCATCCGCCCGTACAGAATGGAAGCTGGACCCTTGACCACTTCCACACTTTCCACATTGGACATATTGGTGAGGCCGCCCGCCGTGGGCACCATCAAACCATCCTTCAGTACATTGTTTGAAAAACTGGTGAATCCGCGCAGAGCGACTGACTCACACGTACCGTTGCAGCCCTGTCCAGAGTTATACATCCACACCCCGCTGGAGTTGGTAACGGCTTCTTCGAGTTTGGTGATCTGCTGATCTTTCAAAACCTGCTGGGGAATCACGGTCACGGTGACCGGTGTGACGATCAGCGGCGTATCGGTCTTGGTGCCCGAGGTGGCATTGGGTACGGCGTAAACCTTTTCCCTGTCCGGCATGGCCCCGCGCACTTCTATCGGCGACATTTCCATCACCTTCTCCGGCGACACCGGTATCGCCTCGATCTTCACCGCATCGGACGTAACAAACTCATAACGCAGCCCGCTGCCAGCGAGCAATTTTTCCAGCGCCTGTTGTGGGGACAGCTTGCCTTCGATGCGCGGCGCGGACTTGCCCGCCAGCAGCTCGGCCGGGTACGTTGCCTTGACGCCGCTTTGCTCCGCAAACTTTGCCAGCGCGCTTGCCAGCGGCTGCGACGGGATGTCAATGTTGATCGGGTCGGCGGCCTGGGCTGCGCCGAGCCAGACGGCCAGCAGGCTGGCGATCAGGGTGCGTTGGGCGAGGTGGCTGGGTTTGCTTTGATGAGCGCGGTGTTGCGGATGCATGGTTTACTCCCTTTGTAGTTGTGTTATGTGTTGCTCTACCTGTAAGACGGTTCAGCTTTTGATTTACCGTCAGAGTGCGGCAATATGACGCAGGGGTGTGCTCAACCCGCAAGGAATATCATTGACGCTATGTATCCCAAAGAGTACGATGCGCAGTATGAAACTTCTTGAAAAGACCCATGAATATCAGGACTGGTTTACGGGCTTGTCCGACAAGCTGGTAAAGGCGCGTATTCAAGCAAGAATTGATCGCTTGCAAGATGGCAATGCGGGTGATGTTGCGCAAGTAGGTGAAGGGGTGAGCGAGCTTCGTTTGCACTTTGGCAGTGGCTGGCGCGTTTACTATACTGAACTGAGCGTAACGGGAAAATTATCATCTTGCTGGCGGGGCACTAAAAGCTCGCAAGCGCGTGACATCAAACTGGCATTAAAACTGGCGCATAACCTGTAGGAGAACATGATGGCAAAAACTAAAACCACACCTTACGATTCAGCTTCATACCTCAAGACCGATGAGGACATGGTGCTCTATCTGGAAGCCTGTCTCGAAGAAGCCGGAGATGATGCGGCGTTCATCACCAAGGCGCTCGGCACCATCGCCCGAGCCAAAGGTATGACGCAACTCGCCAAGGAAACCGGCCTGGGCCGCGAAAGTTTATACAAGGCATTATCCGGCGAAGGCAACCCGAGTTTCGCGACTATCCTCAAGGTGATGTCTGCGCTGGGAATTAAACTGCACGCGCAGAGCGCACACGCGGCGTAACGGCCATGACAAGAAATCTCATTGTTCGAACTGGAGATGTTGCCGGTTTTTTTGATAGCGCAGGAAACGCCCCGCAACGCGCTATATTCTGATCGTAGTAGCCATACTGCTTGCTATTCCAGTTAAGTGTAATTATACTTTAGTATAACTTAACTTAAAGGGGGATTCCTCATGCACACCACAAATCTGCGCAAGGTCGGAGGTTCGGTCATGCTGGCTGTCCCGCCCGCTTTCCTCGATCAACTGCACCTAAAAGCTGGAGCCACTGTAGGCGTGGTCGTCGCCGACGGTTGCCTGGTAGTCGATCCAAAACCACGGACGCGTTACACGCTCGCTGAACTGCTGGCTGCCTCTGACTACTCACAGCCACAACCTGCTGAAGAACGTGAATGGGTAGATGCACCCGCACTGGGTGGTGAGTTGATATGAATCGGGGCGACATTTACCTGGTTTCACTCGATCCGACTGAAGGGCGTGAGCAGCGCGGAAGCCGCCCTGTTCTGGTCGTATCACCGCGTGAGTTCAACGATGCAACCAAGTTACCGGTTATCTGCCCGATCACGAGCGGCGGCGACTTTGCCCGTCGTATTGGTTTCGCTGTTCCCATTACGGGTATCAAGACAACAGGAGTTGTTCGTTGCGATCAGCCTCGCGTGCTCGATCTTGGTGCTCGCAATGCGCGCAAGGTGGATACCTTGCCAACACCCGTTATGGACGAAGTATTGGCAAGGCTCACCCCGATCTTTGAGTAAATTCTACCGCCGTAAACGCCCTGTACCTGAAACCGCTGTCGCTTTACGCTACGCACTTGTGCCCTTCAGGGCAAACCCGAAAATTACGAACGCCTGAATTGCAATCGCAGCCGGTCGGTTGATGGTTGTTGCACGTTGACCGGGTAGGCGGACTCGAGCAGTTTGAGCAGGCCTTCGAGATCCTTGCTGGCGAAGCGCCCGGAGAGGTGGTAGTCCGCCATGCGGCTGTCCATTTCGATATTGACGTTGTGGTAGCGCGCGAATTCGGTGAGGACTTCGGTCAGCGGGGTGTCGCGGAAGACGAGGTTGCCTGTGCGCCAGGCGATGAGGTCGGCTATCTGGGTGCTGAAGTTATTCAGCGGTTGGCTGCTGCTGTCGTAGGCCAGACGATCACCGGCACTGAGTCTGGTGTAGGCGATTCCGGGTTGAGGAGAGATTTCGACCGCGCCTTCGATCACCGCGACCGCCAGCCGCGCGGGTTCCTGCCTGATCCAGAATTCCGTGCCGATGTCGCGCACAACCGCTTTCCCAACCTGCACTTCAAATGTACGCAGGTCACCGTGGCTGGCTTTGAACACGGCTTCGCCTTGCAACAAACGCAGGCAGCGACAGCCAAGACTGTAATCAATTTCTAATTTGCTGGCGGTATTGAGTTCGACGCTGGAGTTATCTGCCAACATCACGGTGCGCTGTTCGCCGCGCGCCGTCTGGTAGGTCTGCTTGTCCGCAAAGCTGCCGGGGAATTGCACCATCACCAGTCCGGCAACCAGCGCGCAAATTCCGGCCAGCGCGAGGCCGGTTTGCCAGCGCGGAGTTGCGGTGCGTTTGCGGCGCGCGGCGCGCAGGTCGGCAGCGGCAAATGGTCGCAGGTCGGCGAGTTTTTCCCATGCTGCTTGAGCATAAAACCATGCGACCGGATGAGCCGGATCGGCGGCCAGCCATTGTGCATGGGCCTTTTCGTCAGCCGCATTCCAGTTGCCGGAATGCTTGCGCGCCAGCCAGGCCGTGGCAGCTTGTTCGATTTGGCTTTTGGCTTCAGACATGGGTAGCGGGTGCGCGATTTGTGGTGGCTTCACTGTATAAGACGGTTGACCGGCTCGAATTCCGTCAAACGCGCTCAAATTATTTTTCGAGCGTAGCTCGGCAGACTTCCAAGGCGCGCTGAATATACCGCTCTACTGTTTTTTCCGAAAGCCCAAGATGCGTTGCAATTTCGCGCTGGCTGAGTCCGTCCAGACGATTCAGCAAAAAAGTGTGGCGGCATGCCTCGGGCAGACTGTGCAGTGCCAGCCATACCTGCCGTAACTGTTGCTTCCCTTCGATGTGCCGGGCGGCGTCTGCACAATTATCTTCGAGTTCATCCAGATTGTCGCATTCGACGTGAACATTTTCGCGCACGCTACGGTAATCGTTAGCGTCGTAAGTCAGGTTGGTGCAGGTGCGATACAGCCATGCCCGCGAATTCTCCGGGGCTTGCGTGGCGCTGTTTTGCAGCAGCCGGACAAACCCTTCCTGCACTATATCTTCCGCATCTTCTGCCCCGCGCCGGGCGCGCAGATAGCGCCCCAGCTCCCCGGCATAACGG
>JBARHR010000190.1:0-14080 GCA_049799335.1 Gallionella sp.
AGATATCGGATGAAGGATATCCTGCGTTTTGTACAGGATACCGGCACCGGGATATCAACGGCGCAAAATGCGGGGCGGCAGCGCGGACGAGGCTTCGAGGTTGAGTTGGTATGGGACGTTGACTCAAAATTGCGACTTTCCGGAAATCTTGCCCAGCAGCAATCGGTTGATGAAGCGACCAATCAGGATTCAGGCAGTGCGCCCCGACATCACTTATATGCGCGCGCCGACTGGCGCTTTACCCCCACTTGGACACTGGACACGCAACTTAACTATGTTGCCGACCGTAAACGCGAACCCGGCGATGCGCGTCCGCCGGTGGCTGATTATCATACCGTCGATGTTACGCTGCGCTCCAAGCAATTCGAGAACTGGGACGTGGCCTGCAAGGTTGCGAATTTGTTCGATGCCGATGCACGTGAGCCTTCGCCTTCCCCGGGGTTGATTCCCAACGATTTGCCGCTCGCACCGCGCGAGTTCCGCGTGGAATTGAACCGGCAGTTCTGATGAAGAATTGCCTGACAGTTCTTGTCGGTGCTCAAGCCGCTACGCCCAAAGCCGCGCCGGTTTGTGCACGCCTGGAGTTGACGGTGAAGCAACTTGGGACATTGGTGATTCTGCTAAGCTCCATGTTCGCGAGCCCAACGCTATTGGCGGCGGAGGGAGAAATTGCCGTTATTTACCCCGATATCGGCGAACCGTACCGTCAGGTATTCGACAGCATTATCCAAGGCGTCGAGTCTAAAGTCGGAACGTCAGTTGCGAAGTTCCCAGTTCAGTCGGAAACCAATGTGGCGGAGCTGAAGGAAACTTTGAAACGCAATAACACCAAGGTCGCGATCGCGCTTGGCAGGCAGGGCATGCAGGCGGCAACGGCGTTAAATAACGGCATCGGGATCGTCGTCGGTGGCGTGCTGACGGTGCCTGAAAGCGAAGCGCGCGGCCAAACAGCAATCAGTCTGGCGCCGGATCCCGCTTTGTTGTTTGCGCGGATAAGGTTGATGCTGCCGAACACCAGACGCATCTATGTGATATATGATCCCACAATCAACGGCTGGCTGATGAAATTGGCCAGGGAAGCCGCGCGTTCGATGGGCATAGAGTTGGTGTTGCACGAGGCGCAGGATCTGCGCAGCGCCGTCAAGTTGTACAAGTCAGTATTTTCAGTCGCGAATGGTGGTCGGGATGTGTTGTGGTTGCCGCAGGACGCTACGACCGTAGAAGAAAGCACTGTGTTGCCTATGGTACTGCAGGAATCATGGAACCATAACATTGCGGTTTTTTCGAGTAATTCCGCGCTGGTTCGTCGCGGTGTGCTGTTTTCCCTGTACCCTGACAATGTCGGGCTGGGCAAAAGCCTGGCCGGATTGGCCCTTGGAATCCTGCAGTCGCGTGACTATGTGCGACTGGGGCGTATGCCTTTGCGCGATGTGCAAAGTGCGATCAATTTGCGCACTGCCAAACACCTGGAAATAGATCCTTCCAGGTTGAAAAACTTTGATTCGACGTTTCCTGAACGATAAATTTTTGGGCAAAAGATAGTCGCGCTCATGAAGAAGTTATTGACCCAACTGATACAGAAATTCACCTTCGAGAACCAGCTAGGCATTACGGTTACTCTGGGAACAGTGCTACTGGCGCTGTCTTCATCGCTGGTGGGATCGTGGCAGAGCAACGAACGGATACGCGTAAATCTGATAGAGCAGGGTCAACGGATAACTGAAAACCTGGCACGCCAGAGTACGCTGGCATTGATTTACGCATCTGGAGACAATGCCACTGCGGCGGTTAACGCGACCATGGCCTTCCCGGGCGTCGTGAGCGTTGAAATTCGCGATGTCAGCAAAAGCACACTGCTCAGCCGGGGTAACGTCAACTCTGCCAGCTTTGTGTCCGTGGAACGGCCGGCCAAATTGCCCAGGGACGCGGCCGCCCTGGACGCAGAAAACAAAAAGTCATGGAGATTTTCCGCTTCAGTCTATACGCAGCCTTCAGCCGAGTCACCGTTCAGCATGCAGACGGTTGAACCGGAATTGCTGGGCTATGTATACGTCGTCATGAGCAAGGCAGCACTGGCGCAAACGGCGACAGATATCTTCATCGCCAACATGGCGACTTCTTTTTCGTTTGCGCTGATGTTTTTGTTGCTGATACGAATTCTGACCAATCATATGACCAGGCCGCTCAACCAGCTTTCTGCTGCGATGGGACGTGCGACCGCGGGTGAGACGCAGGTGCGCGCCGAGATTGAAGGACCGAAGGATATTGCCGATATGTCGCATGCCTTCAATACGATGATGACCGTGCTGGAGGAGCGTGCCGAGGCGCTCAGTGTCGCCGCAATCGCGTTCGAGATCGAAGAAGGCATGATCGTAACGGACAGCAACGAGGTGATCATCAGGGTCAATCGCGTGTTTACCGAACTTACCGGCTATAGTGCCGACGAAGCAATCGGCAAGAGTCTTTCGATGCTCAAATCGGATTACAAGGACGCAGAGTTCTATGAGCGCATGTGGGACGTGCTGCATCGCTTCAACTACTGGCAAGGCGAAATCTGGAACCGGCGCAAGAATGGTGAAGTTTATCCCGAATGGCTGACCATCACCGCAGTGGTCGGCACCGGTGGGGGAATTACCAATTATGTATGCGCATTTTCAGATATTACCGAGCGCAAGCTTGCCGAAGACAAGATACACAATCTCGCTTTCTATGATCCGCTAACCCAGCTTCCCAATCGCCGACTTCTTTCCGACCGCCTGCAGCAGGCGGTATCCACCTGCGCGAGAAATCAAATGAGCGCCGCGCTGTTGTTTATTGATCTGGACAATTTCAAAATACTCAACGACACCCGGGGTCATGACATCGGCGATTTATTGTTGGTCGAAGTGGCAGAACGCCTTAGAACCTGTATTCGCGACGGTGACACCCTGGCGCGTCTCGGCGGAGATGAATTCGTGGTGCTGCTGGAAGAGCTGAACTCTGACCGCACCGAAGCCGCCATGCAGGCTCGCAGAGTGGGTGAAAAGATGCTCAAGGCGGTCAGCAGGCCATACATGCTCAAGGAAGTGGAAGAGCATAGTTCTTCGAGCATAGGCATTGCACTTTTTGCCAAACATAATCAAAAGCCGGAAGATTCCCTGAAACACGCGGATACGGCGATGTATGCTGCCAAGAAAGCAGGCCGCAATACCTTGCGCTTTTTTGATCCGGCGATGCAGGAGGCGTTAGAGATACGCAGTCAACTTGAAGCAGGGATACGTCAGGCTTTGCAAAATCAGGAATTCAAACTCCACTATCAGGTGCAGGTAGACAGCAACGAGAGCTATGTTGGCGCGGAAGCGCTAATCCGGTGGGTACATCCGGAACGCGGGTTGATCAGCCCCGCCAAGTTCATTCCGGTTGCGGAAGATACCGGATTGATACTTTCCATCGGGGTGTGGGTTTTGCAAACCGCCTGCGAGCAACTCAGGGTCTGGCAAAGCAATCCGTTGGCACGCGACCTGACGCTGGCCGTGAATGTAAGCGCGAGGCAATTTCGCCAAGCGGGGTTCGTCAAACACGTGAGCGATACGATTGCGCAAACCGGCATCAATCCGGCGCTACTCAAACTTGAGTTGACCGAGAGTACGATACTGGACAACGTCAGCGACACCATCTCCAAAATGAAGGCGCTGAAATCGATAGGCGTGCGTTTCTCCATGGATGACTTTGGCACCGGCTATTCGTCGCTGGCCTATTTGACGCAGTTGCCGCTGGATCAATTGAAGATAGATCAGTCTTTCGTGCGCAACATCGGCATGACTCCCACCGACTCAATGATCATCCAGACGATAATCGGCATGGCGAATAATCTGGGTATCGAAGTGATCGCCGAGGGCGTGGAAACCAAGACTCAGCATGATTTTCTCTGGGGATCGGGATGCAAACTCTATCAAGGCTATCTGTTCGGAAAACCGGTTCCTATGGAAGAGATGCTCGCCCTGCTAAGACAAAAGGCGCAACCATCTTTATCCAAGCGTGACGGTGCAAGCGGCTAGCGTTTCGTCCGGGAAAACATCCCGTTTCGATGTGCGCGACGAACTCGCGCTACTGGCGCAAACTCAGTCGGACAGGCTTATTCTCGCGCGTTCCATTGCCGCAGACACCTGCTGCGGCGCGGTACCGCCAATATGATTGCGGCTGGCGAGCGATCCTTCCAGTGTCAGTACCTGATATACATCCTGTTCGACGAGTGCGGAATATTGTTTGAGTTCCGGTAGCGGAATATCGCTCAAATCGCAATGCCGCTCAACCGCATGGCGCACAGCCAGAGCCACAGCTTCGTGGGCATCGCGAAATGGCAAACCCTTCTTGACCAGGTAATCGGCAAGATCGGTGGCGGTCGCATAGCCTTGCAATGCGGCGCTGCGCATTGCCTCGGGGTTCACTGTGATCCCGGACATCATGTCGGAATATATTCGCAAAGTTAGTGTCAGCGTCTCTACAGTGTCGAACAGCGGCTCCTTGTCTTCCTGATTGTCCTTGTTATAGGCAAGCGGTTGGCCTTTCATAAGTGTCAGCAGCGCGACCAGATGTCCGTTGATGCGCCCGGTTTTGCCGCGCACCAGTTCGGGGACGTCGGGATTCTTCTTCTGCGGCATGATTGACGAGCCGGTGCAAAAGCGATCCGCGATGTCAATAAAGCCGAAACGCGGGCTCATCCACAGGATGAGTTCTTCCGAAAGCCGGGACAGGTGCGTCATGATCATCGCGGCGCACGCGGTGAACTCGATCGCGAAGTCGCGATCGGAAACCGCATCAAGAGAGTTTTCGCAAACGCCATCAAATCCCAATAATTTGGCCACAAGCTCGCGGTTAATCGGATAGCTGGTGCCGGCCAATGCGGCTGCGCCAAGCGGCAGCCGGTTCACCCGCTTGCGACAATCACGCAAACGCTCGGCGTCACGCTTGAGCATTTCAAAATATGCCATCAAGTGATGCGCGAAACTGATCGGCTGCGCAACCTGCAAATGGGTGAAGCCAGGCATGATGGTATGGACGTGCTTCGCGGCGAGATCCAGCAGGGCACGCTGTAAACTCCTGGTCAGTAGCAGCAGATCGTCAATTGCGCTGCGCAAATAGAGTCGGATATCCGTGGCTACCTGATCATTCCGGGAACGGCCGGTGTGCAGACGCTTTCCCGCGTCGCCGACCAGTACTGTCAATCGCTTTTCGATATTGAGATGTACATCCTCCAGATCGAGTGACCAGGAAAATTCACCGGCACCAATTTCGTTGTCTATTTGCGCCAGACCCCGCCGGATTTCGCGAAGGTCGTCATCGGAGATAATGCCGCAAGATGCAAGCATCTGCGCATGTGCAAGTGAACCCCGGATATCGAAGTGTGCCAACTTGTTATCGAAACCAATGGATGCGGTATAGCGCTTAACCAGCTCAGCGACCGGTTCGGAGAATCGACCAGACCAGGTATCTTTATCTTGCATTGCTTGCCCCATTTGTTTCAGAATAACGCGCGTCGCTGCCGGGCGCGCAAATGATCGGGAACTTCCACTTAGTCCACCATGAATAAGTCGCGCAGTATAAAACAAAAACTCACCGCCGATACGCTGCCCAATTTCCGCAACCTCGGCGTTACCATGCGCATATTGCTGATTAGCAACGGCATGGCGGTGATACTTGCCGTATCTCAGGCAAACGGTTGGCTGGACATTGTGCAGCGCTTTGTGCAGATTGCCACGCTGCTTACGCCCGTTTTGTTGTGTACCCTGATACTGTTGTGGGCAGCCCAGCCGTGGTTGGACCAGTTGCGCTACTGGCGGGGCACGGTGACGATAAATGTGGTGGTAGCGTTGTTGGCACTGGTTGCCGGTTACACGGGCGAGGAATTATTCGGCCAACAGGGCAATAACTTCGGCCGCTTCGAATTGTTTCAATACGCCTTGCTCGGCGTAGTCGTAACGACCATATTGCTAACCTATTTCCGGATGCGCACCCAGGCGCTGTCAAGTTCGCTCCATGACGCGCGCCTGCAGGTGTTGCGCGCCCGGATCCGGCCGCATTTTCTGTTCAATACCATCAACGCCGTGCTGGCAATAGTACGTACGAAACCCAAACAGGCAGAAACGGCACTTGAGGATATGGCAGATCTGTTCCGCATGGCAATGACTGACGCCAGAGATTTGGTGTCGTTGCAGAAAGAGATACAGTTGAGCAAGCAATATATTGCACTGGAGCAAATGCGCATGGGTGAGCGACTGCAAGTTGAATGGCAAATTGAAGCGTTGCCCGGGGACGCGATGATTCCCCAATTGCTGTTGCAACCGCTGCTGGAAAACGCGGTATATCATGGCATCGAGCCGTTGCAGCAGGGAGGAATCATTAAAGTATTAATGCGCCTCGTTGCCGATGATTTGCAAATCCGTGTTGAAAATCCGTGTCTGCGGGGCGGCGACGGGATCCATCGGGGAAATAAGATAGCATTGCTGAATATCAGGGAACGACTTAATCTGCTATTCGATGTCGAGGCGAGTTACAAAGTCGAGAACGGCGAGGATTTCTATCGGGTCGAAATCTCGTTGCCGTACGTAACCAAGCGACCCAAGTTGAAGGAACGGGCATCATGAGCGATAGCAATAAGGTGCTACGTGTATTCATTGTGGACGACGAAGCTCCGGCGCGAAATAGATTGCGCGATGTATTGAGTGACTGCAATGAAAAATTGCCGCTGCAGATTGTCGGGGAGGCGGGAAACGGAAGCGATGCGCTGGACATGTTGCCGGATTTGTCGGTAGATGTCGTGTTGCTGGACATACGCATGCCCAGGATGGATGGCATAGAGCTGGCGCAGCATCTGCAGAAGCTGGACAGATCTCCGGTAGTCATTTTTACCACAGCATACGATGACTACGCCATCAAGGCGTTCGAGTTGCATGCGGTGGACTATCTGCTCAAGCCGATCCGAATGGCGCGTCTTTTTGAGGCCTTGATCCGAGCGCGCGATACGGTACCGTTAAAGAGCGACGTATTGCAGGAGTTGTCCAAAGAGCCGCGCAGAAACCTGTCCAGTCACGAGCGCGGCAAAATTCACCTGATACCTATTGGGCAAGTACTGTATCTGCGTGCGGAGCTGAAATACGTCACGGTGCGTACGCTGGAGCGCGAATACCTGATCGAAGAGTCGCTGGCAGCTTTGGAAAAGGAGTTTTCCGCGCGTTTTGTGCGCATACACCGGAACTGCATGGTTGCACGAGACGCAATCGAGGGCTTTGCGCGCGGCGGGGAGGATAGTGCCGAAAGCGCGGGCTGGATGGTAAAGTTGAAGGGACTTGATGAGCAATTGGCGATCAGCCGCCGTCAGCAACACATCGTCAAGGAATTCGGTTGAACCTACACTGAATTTTGTAGTGGAAGTTCTACACAACGGAGGCCACCATGAAATCCAAATCTTTAGTCGCGATGTCATTCTTGATCGCAATTGCAGCCTGCAATAAGAAGCCGGAGGAAACGTCCGCGGACAAGCAGGCCTCTGCAGCCCCGACCGAATCCAGTGTCACCATCACCTCGCCGGCAGACGGCGACAAATTTGCTGGCAAAGCCGAGATCCAGGTGAATTACGACATTACGATTGCTGGCGATGGCGATCACGCACATCTTTATGTTGATGACAGGCGGTTGGCCATGTTGCGGAAAATGAACGGCAGCTACCTGATATTTCCGCAAGACCCTGGCGTACGCGAAATCTGCATCAAGGTTGTCAACAGCAACCACACGCCGATCGGTGTCAGCAAATGCGTCAAGGTAACCGTCAAATAAGTCGCCCGTGCGCGCAGCCGTCCGAGGGGCTCTGGTCTGCTATACTCGACCTACGCCGATACGCGCAAACGATTTCGGCGTTCAGCGCCAAATTTATCGAAGAAGTATTTTGGCCACGGTGGCGCGGAGGCATATTGTCGAGGGAGAACATCGAATGAAATTACAAATTTCCACTTTTATGCGCTGGACCAGCCGTGTGGTCATGCTGACCACATTTGCACTGGTGGTTCCGCAACAATCTGCGTATGCCGGACTGGTACGCACGGACCAAGTGTTGGCGCATGAGCAGGCTGCGCCGGAGCGAGCCAGAATTTCAGCCTTTCTTGCTCGCGCTGACGTGCTCGCGCAGCTGCAGAGCCTGGGCGTGACGCCCGGTGAAGCGAAAGCCCGCGTATACGCATTGACCGACGAAGAGGCGCATCAGCTGGCCGGAAAATTGGATCAGTTTCCGGCTGGTGGCGATATATTGAGTCTGTTGTTTACCGTGTTCGTCATATTGCTGATCACCGACATCCTTGGCTTTACCAAAGTCTTTACGTTTACCCGCCCGATCAAACGTTAAATCGTGAACAGCAAAAACGCCCGCTGTCTGGTGGGCGTTTTCGCCTGCTGGCTCGCCGCATGCGCGACTCCTCCGCAGACGCGCGCATTGCTGGCCAATCCCGAAAATATACTTCCCAGGCACATCGAACTTGAGTCGGTGCCCTACTTTTCCCAGGACGACTATCAATGCGGACCCGCGACCTTGGCCATGGCGTTGCAATCCGCCGGCACCGAAGTAGCCCCCGAGACGCTCAAGCCCGAGCTGTATTTGCCGCAACGCCGCGGCAGCCTGCAAATCGAGATGTTGGCGGTCGCGCGAAGGCACGGCGCAATCGCTTATCAATTGGCGCCAGTCTTGAAAAACCTGTTGATCGAAACGGCTGCCGGGACACCGGTGGTGGTACTGCAGAATCTCGCCTATGGCTGGTACCCCGTCTGGCATTACGCGATTGTAATTGGCTACGATCTGGATCGCGCCGAGGTAATGCTGCGTTCCGGACCGGAGCGGCGTCAAGCCTTGGAAATGCGCACTTTCGAGTATACATGGGCGCGCGGCAATTACTGGGCCATGGTGGTGATGCCGCCAGGCCGTATTCCGGTCACGGCAATCGAGGGTGATTTTGTAGGCGCAATCAGTGCGAGCGAACGATCCGGGAGTCCTGAGCACATCCAAGTATCGTACACGGCAGCGTTGGAACGATGGCCCGGCAATTTGATCGCACAAATCGGAATTGGCAATACCGCCTATCAACTGCATGACTTCAACAAAGCAGAACAGGCGTTCCGTACGGCGGCGAGTGACCATCCGCAATCGGTTGCCGCGCTAAACAACCTTGCGCAAACTCTGGCAGACCAAAATCGCTATCGGGAAGCCATGCAGATAGCGCAACGGGCAATCAGTCTGGGGGGGCCGCTGTCCGACACTGTTAGTGAAACGATGCGCGATATCGAGCGCAAAATGCCTGGCAAATAGGCGTGCGGGTCCAATACCAAAATTGTCAAATGCACCCAGCGAAACCCGCACGGTAGGGGAAGATCGGGGACCCGCTTAGCCATTCGCCATTCTTTTTCGTCGTGTAGTCCGGTGCGCCGATTTCTCAGGTTTTACCTTTGCGCGGGCGCAGCAAAGCTGACTAGATCAAAACTCCCTTAGTTCAGTTCGGCGCCGACAACTTCCATGCATTTCTCATATTCCGGCAGTTCCGGGTGCGGCCCCACCATGAAATCACAGGTGTTCTTTATCTCGGCGTTCCTTTTTGCCAAGGCCTCGGGACTGAGCTCTTTGGGCGGTGCCGAAGAACAGCCTGCCAGCAGAAATATGAACAGAGCAAAACGCATACATTACCCCATATATTTTTTGTTTAGTATCGTTCCAGCTTGCGCATTAATTGACGCGCTTTTCGATTTATTACGGAAACATGCGAATTGCAAAACTCAAAGTTTCAAAATGACTCAAGAGTCGGGCGCCAGCGAAACTGTGTCGAATTGTCGATTGCTCACGACTGTATATTGATGTCGGCACTGCGCCCCTGCATGTGGTTGTCCCACATCTTTTCGCAAGCAAGCTGGAATCTGGCTGCCATTGCCGCATGGTCGCACAGGATCGACAGGCTCAATGTGTTCCTCGCGGTGTCCCGTATCTGTTGAAGTCGAGTTGGGTCCGCAACAATGCTTGCCGCCGTGGCGGCAAATTCATCATCTCCGGCAGCAACAAATTCCCGCAGATCCGTACCGTGCGATATCAATTCGCCAAAGCGTCCCGTATGATGATTGCCGGCCACGGTGAGTGTGGGGACGCCCATCCAGATACCGTGCATGGCAGTCGTGTGACTGTTCCATGGAACGCAGTCGAGCAACACGTCAATCTCGTTGTGTGTGGCGAAGTACTCGTCAATCGGAATGTTGCCGCGCAGTTCCAAACGAGATATGTCTATGCCTTGGGCTGCAAATAGCGCCTGGATGCGCTGCTTGCCCGAATCGGTTCCCAGACCCTTGGCAATCAGCAACATCCGTGCTTTTGGCAGCGCAGTAAGCACATCGGACCACAGCTTGATCGTTCTCCCGGTAATCTTAGTCAGCTTGTGAAACGAGCCGAATACCGGGTAGCCGCGCGTCGACATGGGTAGCGGACCGATATCAACATCGTGCAGCGGCGGTGTGTAAGTCGCGAAACAATTTCCCAACCTGCAAAGTTTCTCGACATAGTGTCTTTCGGTCATTCCAACAGGGTCCAGAATACTGTCGGTAACGAAATAATCCATGTTCGCCGCGCCGGTTGTTGCGCTGTATCCAAGATAGCTGGCCTGTACCGGCGCGGCGCGATGCAGGAACAGGCCGATTCGGTCTGAAGTGTGCCCGCCCAGATCGAACAGGATGTCGATCTGCTGTGCCGCTATCAGCCCGGCCACCGCGGTCTGATCGGGCATGCTGGAGATATCCGTCCACCCGTCAGCCAGTCGTTGGAAACGGAGCGTAACATCATCGGCGGAGCGAACGTCCGAATACACGTAAATTGAAAATCGCGAACGGTCGATATGCTCGATCAGGCGCTCCAGAAAGAAGGCAACCGGATGACTGCGCAAATCGGCGGAAACAAATCCCAATCGCAGGCGCTGTTTTTCCGGATCGGTATCCCGCTTCGCCACGAACGATACGCCACGATTGCGCCTGTTTGCCCAATCGCGATGTTCATCCAACAGCAACTGAGGATCGTAGGGTTCAAGAAAGTTGTACGCAAATAGCCGCGCATGTTCGGCAGCAGGCAGGCTGCAGGTTTTGAACATGTTAATCGATTGAAGTATCTCGCCGCGCTCAAGAAGGCTTCTGGCGATGTTGTATTCTGCAACGGGGTCGCCGGGTTTTAGCGTCAATGCCGATTGCGCGAACTGCGCGGACAGATCAAAATCGCTCAGCGAAAAATAGCAGGTACCGATATTCAGATTGACGGTATAGGAGTTCATTCCCGCTTTCCGGGCGCGCAAATAGGCCGCGATAGCTTCCGGGAATTGTTCCAGCCCCTGATAGGCGATTCCAAGATTGGCGTGAACTTCGGCGCTGTCGGTTGTCAGCAGAAGTTCGCGTAACAGGTTTACCGCAGACGCGTAGTCTTCAAGTGCAATCCAGCACGATGCAAGATTGAGGCAGCTTTCCATCCGCTGCTTGCCCGAATACTCCAGGTTTTTTTTGAAACATGCGATGGCTTCCCGGTGCATGTTGCGGGCGCTGTAGCCTATGCCTAGATTGAACCAGATATCCGGGTTCCCGGGCTGAATGACGGCTGCCCGTTTGAAACTTAGCTCGGCTCCCTCATGATCGTTAAGCAGACCCTTCGCGTGCCCCAAAAGAAACCAGGCATCAAATCCCTTCGGGAATTTGCGCACAATTTTTTCGAGATCGAAGAGTGCCTGACCGGGGTTGCCCCTGTCGATGAATTGCCTGGCACGCTGCAAAGCCTTGGTAATTTTTTCAGAATGCATGGTTAGATTAACCCGGGAACTATGTCAGCGCAACATCCGGCATTCGCTGCGCGAATTCGATTGCGTCGCCAAAGCCGCGTTCACGAGAATGACAAAATCGGCACAACATATACGAATTCGGCAACCAAAGATCCAGGCGGAGAATTCACTCAACCGCTATTGCGCAACCCGGTTGCAATGCCATTGATGGTGATATGGATCGCGCGTTTCACCTGTACATCTTCATCCCCCGCCCGGTGACGTTCCAGTAACGCAACTTGCAGGTGGTTGAGCGGATCAATGTACGGGATGCGGGTATGCAGACTACGTGCAAATGGCGGATTGTCCTGCAATAACGTGCTGTTTCCGGTCACCAAAAACAGCATTTCGATGGTTGCTTCCCATTCGCCTTGTATCGCATTGAATATATTGTTGCGCAGCGTTTCGTCAGTCACCAGTTCCGCATATCGGGAAGCGATGCCCATGTCCGTTTTCGACAGAACCATATCCATGTTCGAAAGCATGCCGCGCAAAAATGCCCAATTCCTGTACATTTCCTGCAACAGCGCGACACCTGCCTGGCCCTCGCGCTCAACGAAGGATTTGACTGCGCTGCCGAAACCAAACCAGCCTGGCAACAACGTACGTGTCAGACCCCAACTGAAGACCCAGGGAATTGCGCGCAGGTCCTCTATCCGGTCCGACGGCTTTCGTGACGAGGGACGACTGCCGATATTGAGTTCGGCAATTTCCCTTATCGGTGTGGCTGTGAAAAAGTATTCCTTGAAACCGGGCGTCTCATAGACCAGCTTGCGGTAGGCGGCAAACGCCTGCAAACTCAGTTCATCCATGATGCGGTGGTACTCCGGCATGGTGCTGTCCGACCCGTGAAGATGAAGGAGAGTGGCCTCCATGGTTGCTGCTATCAAGGTTTCAAGATTGCGGCGGCCGATTTCAGGATTTGAATATTTGCTGGAGATTACTTCGCCCTGTTCGGTAATTCGTATCTGGCCGTTCACGCTACCCGGAGGTTGTGCCAGAATTGCGTCGTAACTGGGTCCCCCGCCGCGACCTACGGTACCGCCGCGTCCGTGGAACAGGCGCAACTCGATTCCATGCTTATCAAACACCTTGACCAGCTCCAGTTCCGCCTTGTAAAGCTCCCAGTTGGCAGTAACGTATCCGCCGTCCTTGTTGCTGTCGGAGTACCCCAGCATCACCTCCTGCGTGTTGTTGCGGCTTGCAAGCAGCTTGCGATAGAGCGGTAACGAGAACAGTTCGTCCATGATGACGCCACAGCCCCGCAGGTCGTCGATAGTCTCGAAAAGCGGGATGATGTTGATATGCAGAGTGGGTGTTGCGCCGCCCTTGAGTACTCCGACCTGCTGTAACATCACCGCCAGTTCCAGCATATCGCTTACCGCATCTGTTTTGGAGATGATGTGATTCGGCAACGCAGCGCGTCCGAAGCGCCGATGTATTTCGGCGGCAGTTTGCATGATGCGCAATTCGCTTTGTGCGACGTCAGAATACTGGTCAAGTTCGCCGAGCAGTGTCGTTTCCTGTTGCAACGCGGCAAGCAGGACTTCGCGACGTTCCAATTCAGTCAGGTCGCTGTAATTTGCTTTCCCGCCGCTGCGCGAGAACAGTTCGCTAACGGTTTGTTCATGCACCGCGCTGTGCTGGCGCATGTCCAGTGGTGCCAGGTGAAAGCCGAACACTTCGGCGGCACGGCGCAGGTTGGCGAGTCTTCCGCGCGCAAGGTATACGGCTCCGTGCTGATGCAGCGAGTCGATCAGTACGTCCAGATCCGCCATGAACTCATCCGGTGTCGCGTATACGCGCGCGTCGGCATCGATCGGCGGTTGATGCAATATATTGTGGCCGAGATGTCTGGCCGTTGCAGACAGGCGACCATAAATGTAAATCAACGCGCGACGGTATGGTTCGTCCGCCCGCGCCGGATCTTTGTCTGGCGACAGGTCGGCAAGTGCAAGCAATGCATCGCTGGTATCTACCAGCCGGTCGGTCAAACTCAGTCGACGCCCCATCAAAATGGTTTCCGTCAGATAATGCTCGAACGCCAGTGCCGAGTGTCGTTGTATCGCATTCAGCATCACATCGTGCGTGACAAACGGATTGCCGTCGCGGTCACCGCCGATCCAACTGCCGATCCGCAACAGCGGTGGCACTCTGATATTCTTGTCAAAACGCGCCTCAAGCTGCTTTTCCAGATTGGCGTACAGTTTTGGAACCTCAGACAGGAAGGT
>JBARHR010000191.1:0-2456 GCA_049799335.1 Gallionella sp.
GTCCTCAGTCCGTGGTCGTTCTCCGCAGCGTTTCATGAAAAAAGCCGCCCGTTCCCGGGCGGCTGATAGACAGCAGAACGCGTTTGTCATTCTATCCTTTCCACCCCTTGGCGCCGCGCCCGATGGCAACCGAGCCGGTGCGCACCAGTTCCTTGAGGCCCAGAGGGCGCAGCAGATCCAGGATAGCGTCGATCTTGAGTGGATTACCGGTTGCCTCTATGGTGTAGGACTTGGGTGTGACATCAATTATCTTGGCACGGAAAATATCCACAATGCGCAGCACCTCGGCCCGGTTCTGATCCTCTGCGGTAACCTTGATCAAAGCCATTTCCCTCTCAACACCGCTGCCGTCGGTGAAATCAATGACCTTGATAACATCGATCAGTTTGTTGAGTTGTTTGGTGATCTGCTCCAGGATCTGCTCGTCGCCGCGGGTGACAATGGTCATGCGCGACATGCCATCCTCGTTGGTAGGCGCCACGGACAGCGAATCGATATTGAAACCGCGACCCGAAAAAAGTGATGCAACGCGGGACAGAACCCCGAATTCGTTTTCAACCAGTACTGAAATTGTATGTTGCATATACGTTACCTCCGAAAATCTGTGTCTCGATGTTAAATTGGATCAGGCGTTCAACACCATTTCATTCAGTGACGCCCCGGCCGGAACCATCGGCAGAACCTTCTCTTCGCGGGCAATCATGAACTCCATGATTACCGGCCCCTTTTCCTTGAAGGCAGCCTTGATGACCTTCTCCACATCGCCCGGCTTCGAGGTGCTGAAACCCTTGGCGCCATAGGCATCAGCCAGTTTGACGTAGTCAATCGGCAGTTCCATGCAGGTGCTGGAATAACGCTTGTCAAAGAACAGCTCCTGCCACTGGCGGACCATCCCAAGGAAATTATTGTTCAATATGACTATCTTCACCGGCAGTTTATTCTGTACCAGGGTGGCCATCTCCTGGATGTTCATCTGTACGCCACCATCGCCGCAGATGGAAATGACCTGACGGCCGGGAAAGGCCGCCTGGGCGCCCATGGCAGCCGGCAGGCCGTAGCCCATGGTGCCGAGGCCACCGGATGAAAGCAGGGTGCGCGGCTTGTTGAATTGGAAGAACTGAGCCGTCCACATCTGATGCTGTCCAACATCGGTAGAAATAATTGCGTCTTCATTGGACAGTTCACGCAGTTTCTGAATGACAAACTGCGGTTTGATAATCGTGGTGCTGTTCTTGTATCCGATCGGGTGCTTTTCTTTCCAGGCTGCTATGTCCACATGCCACGGTGTAATTGCAGTCTTGAACTCGGTCACCTTTTCTTTGAGCTTGTCAACCTGTTTGAGCATCTTGCCCAACACATCTTTGACATCCCCCACGATCGGCAAGTCGACCCGCACATTCTTCTTTATGGAGGTCGGATCTACGTCGACATGGATGATCTTGGCATGGGGAGCGAAGGTGGCCAGTTTGCCGGTCACGCGGTCATCGAAACGAGCCCCGATTGCAATGATCAAATCGGCGTTGGTCATGGCCATGTTGGCGCAGTAGGCGCCGTGCATCCCCAGCATACCCAGTGAATTGGGGTCGCTCTCGGGAAACGAACCCAGTCCCATCAGGGTCGTCGTGACCGGTATCAACAGCTTGCGCGCTAAAGAGGTCAGTTCTTCGGCGGCATTTCCCAGTACAACCCCTCCGCCGACATAAAGAACTGGCCGCCGCGACTCAAGGATCACGTCCATGGCTTTTTCAACCTGCCGTGGATGACCGGCAGTCGTCGGCTTGTAGCTGCGGATTTCCACTGTTTCCGGATAGACGAATTCAGTCTGGGCAATCTGAACATCCTTGGGAAGGTCCACCAGCACAGGGCCGGGACGGCCGGTACGGGCGATATAGAAGGCCTTTTTCATGATCAACGCCAGATCCTTGACGTCCCGAACCAGGAAACTGTGCTTGGTGCAGGGGCGGGTAATGCCGATAATGTCTACTTCCTGAAAGGCGTCATTGCCGATAAGCGGTGTCGGCACCTGGCCGGTTACGATTACCATCGGGATGGAGTCCATATAGGCCGTGGCAATACCGGTGACCGTATTGGTGGCGCCAGGGCCGGAGGTTGCAAAGCAGACACCTACCCGGCCGGTGGCACGGGCATAACCATCTGCCGCATGGGTTCCGGCCTGTTCATGTCGCGGCAGGATGTGTCGAATGTCTTTGAAGTTGAAGAGTTCGTCATAGATGTTGATAACAGTCCCGCCAGGATAGCCGAAAACCGTATCGACCCCTTCCTTTTTAAGACATTCCAGCATGATTCGTGCGCCGTTCATTTTCATACGCATACCTCGTATCGTTTGAATTCGTTATCAGATTAATCGGCAGTTGTCACGGCACCGGTATGGGCCGATGTAACCACCTTGGCATAGCGGGCCAGCCAGCCGCCCTTGATTTTTGGTTCGGGAGCCT
>JBARHR010000192.1:0-31427 GCA_049799335.1 Gallionella sp.
CAGACGCAGGCTGACCCCGCGGTTTGCGCTCTCGACCCAGAAACCACGACGTTGCAAAGTGGCCAAAAAACGACGCTTGGTTTTGTTGTTCGCGTGGGAAATATTATTCCCGCTTACCGGGCCTTTACCCGTTACTTGACATACACGTGCCATGGCACTACTCCAACCGGATTCAAAAGAGCGCGGATTCTACCGAAGGATGGACATTTATTCAACCTGATTTTTGTCTGTGACGATTCAGGGGAATGTTGCGCCTTGTCACGCAAACTTAACCAATCTGAAACATTCAGCAACTATTCTGTGTGTATTACTTTATATATGTGAGCGGTATCGCAAAATGAAAACCAGCCAGGACATGAAAATGGAAAGCCCGTATAAAGGAAAAACAGGTCTGAAAAGAGTCTGGAGCGCGCTGTTCTATTCTCTTGCCGGTTTGCGCGCGGCGATTCGTCACGAGGACGCATTCCGCCAGGAAGCCCTGCTCGCCGGAATTATGATCCCCATCGCTTTGTTTCTACCGGTCAGTTCCGTCGGCAAAGCCATGATGGTTGCCAGTGTCCTGCTGGTATTGATCATCGAACTGCTCAATTCGGCAGTAGAAGCGGCCGTAGACCACACTTCGCTGGATCATCACCAACTCGCCAAACGTGCCAAGGATATCGGCAGCGCGGCGGTGTTGATCAGCCTGTTGAATGTAGTTCTGGTGTGGCTATTGATCCTGATCAACTGACTGCCGTAACAAAACCATCACAAATTCTTCATCAAACGGTCTTGTTTCGATGAGAAAGTCCGGGCCATGAATATCCAACACAAAGGAACAGACATGGCTGACAGGAGTTTGCGTATCGCAGTGGTAACCGAGACCTATCCACCAGAAATAAACGGTGTGGCAATGACTATCAACCGCATGGTCGAAGGGTTGCGTCGCCGCCACGTAGTCGAATTAATCCGCCCCCGCCAGAGCAAAATGGACAATGCAGCCGTGGGAGAGACGTTGCAGGAAGTGTTGGTACAGGGTTTCCCGATTCCGAAATACCAGGGATTGAAACTGGGCCTGCCGTGCAAGTACCGTCTAATCAAGCTTTGGAGCAAACAACGACCTGACGTGGTGCATTTGGTAACCGAAGGTCCGCTGGGCTCGTCCGCGTTGGCTGCTGCCCGAAAATTGGGCATTCCGGTAAGTAGTGATTTTCACACCAACTTTCACAGCTATAGCCAGCATTACGGGTTTGGCTGGTTGCAGAAGACTGTCGCAGCTCATCTGCGCAAGTTGCACAACCGCACCGACACCACTCTGGTCCCGACGAAGGAACTAAGGGACACACTTACCGCGGATGGCTACCAGAATCTGCAAGTCGTCGCGCGGGGCGTGGACACCACATTGTTCAACTCCAGCAAGCGCAGTGAGAAATTGCGTCTGCAATGGGGAGTTCTGGAAGATGGCGGGATGGCAGTGGTCTATGTAGGGCGCATTTCTGCCGAGAAGAACCTGCCGTTGGTACTAAGCACCTTCAAGGCCATGCAAGCCATTAATCCCAAGCTGAAATTAATCCTGGTCGGCGACGGACCGGTGCGCGCCGACATGGAACGTGCAAATCCGGAATACATCTTTAGCGGCATGAAAACCGGCGAAGAGTTGGCGGCTCACTATGCTTCCGGCGACATCTTCCTGTTTCCGAGCATGACCGAAACCTATGGCAATGTAACCGTCGAAGCAATGGCTAGCGGACTGGCCGCAGTAGCCTACCGCTACGCGGCTGCCGCACAACACATCTCGCATGGTGAAAACGGATTGCTCGCCGAGTACGGCAACGCGAAACAGTTCACTGAGCAGGCATGCGCACTGGCCAATGACCCAGCACGCGTTGAAAGACTCCGCTGGCAAGCACACCAAACGATGTTGAAGCTGGACTGGGAATATATCGTCGACGATTTTGAACAGGCACTGGTTCAACTCACCGTCAATCCAACGATGCATCATGTCGACTCAAACCTGCAACCAGTAACGAATACAAACCTCGGATAAGCCCTGGTGCGCGCACTCCAATCACCCACAAGCTAGCTGGCCGGCGCAGGCGCAATCTGGCGTTTCTGACTCTGTCAGGTACGCAATCCAACGCGACAGTTGCAGCCAGATTAAGCTGCATGACAGCGTTACCAAAGCACGGTTCTGGCGGTTGCGGCTATCCCCTGGAAATCATGCCTCGGACAGAAACAGATCTTGCGGGATCGGCAGGCGATAGTTTATCTGGCTAGGTGTGTGTGAACGAACACGGTCATGAGCCTCATGGGGTAATGAAGGTTCGGGATGCCAGACCGGATCGCGGCCTTCCAACACCTGGTTGATTTGCACCAGACGGCGTGAAGTCTCGCGCAGATAGTAGTTGAAGCGCCGCTTCAGATTTCGATCCAGCAGCTTACCCGAATGATACAGCCCTTCCCCCAGACGACTGCCGCGCAAGATCGCGTCGCCGTGCGCTAACAAGACAATTGCTCGTCTGGCCTTGATCAAATTGCAATGAAAATTCGCGGCAGCGTATTGCGCGAGTGCATTGCCGTTCTGTTTTAGCAAGGACGCGGGGGAATTGAAGACATGCGCTTTGATATGCGCGTCCATCGCCCACTCGCTGGATGCGTGAGTAAGGGTTGGAATGTTCACCCACAATTTTTCATGGGCCGGCACGAAGTAATTGTGCGCAATGACATCTACCAGCAAATGGCTGGCAAAGCCAAGCGCAAGCGCACGTTCTTCGTCGCTGCCAGCCTGTGCAAGCAATGTTCTGGCGGTATCCCACTGATGCGTTTGTTTGAAGTCACGTGTACCCGCCGTCCGCCCTGTCACTGCAAGATCAGGCAAACATGCGCCAGCCATGACCCAAGCCGGAAGCGCGCTTACCGCACGGCGAAACCGGCTGTCCGCCAGCGGTATCGCCCAAACCAGTTGCTGGGCGAAATACACATGCGTGTACAGACCCCATGCAAGAGCGTCACTGCTGTAGAGCAGCAACGGAAGCAACCATATGATATGCGTTAACCTGTTCATGGCTACGTACCCTACCGGGCAATTGCGAACATTCCATGACCGTTGTGTTGCAATCAGATTAAATGTTTAGCGCATTCAGCGATCCCTTTGGTCGTTGCGTGATGGCTGTCACGGACTATCTGACGAATTCCGCCGTTCGAAGAACTTCCCGCGTCGCGGGTGACAGCTTAACCAGATTGAAACAATCGCAAGCTATCCTGCGCGCGCTGAAACCAACGGGACCTACGGGATGAAAACGTTACGGGAAATTGTTCAACGGCGCGACTTGTCAGCGCTTTTTCAACCTGTTGTGGATTTTTCAAGCGGCAGGATATGCGGTTATGAAGGTCTGATACGCGGTCCAGTCGACAACCCGCTGCATGCCCCTGCAAATTTGTTTGCAGCGGCAAAATTAGACGGGCGAGCACTGGAAGTAGAGATGCTGTGCAGACAAATCGTAATGAAGTCGTTTGCAATCCAGAAACTTCCCGGCAAGCTGTTTCTGAATGTCAGTCCTGACGCATTGAGCGACGAAAGCTACAAGATCGGCCAAACGCTCGCTTACCTTGAGCTGATCGACCTGACCCCGGAACGCGTCATTATCGAAATCACCGAAAATCAGCCAACGTTTGATTTCGAACGGATGCGCATTGCTTTGAATCATTATCGCGGCATGGGATTCCAGATTGCGATCGACGATCTCGGGGAAGGCTTTTCCAGCTTGCGTTTGTGGTCGGAGTTGCGTCCGGAATTCGTCAAGATCGATATGCATTTTGTGCAGAGCGTCAATTCCGACCCATTGAAGCAACAGTTCCTGCGCTCGATACAAAGCATTGCGCTCAGTTCCGGCACGCAGGTTATTGCCGAAGGTATCGAAACGGCAGCAGAATTCAGAACTGTGCGCGATATCGGCATCGCCTGTGGTCAGGGTTACTACATTGCGCGACCATGTCCGGTACCGCCGTTGCATCCACCAGTAGAAGTTGGCAGCCTGCTTGCGGTGAGCCAGCCACCCCAGCGACCCTACCACAACACCAATTGTGTGACCGTAGGATCAATTTTGCGGTATGTCGAACCAGTGCAACCGGAAACGGAAATTGGCGAGATATTCGCCAGTTTTTCCGAACACAAGAATTTGCGCTCCATCCCGGTAGTCAACGGCGGCAGACCGGTCGGTCTGATCAACCGCTATGAGTTCGTCGATAGCTTTGCCCAGCCATATCGCCGTGAACTGCTCGGGGAAAAGCCCTGCGCCGAAATGATGAACAGTGCACCACTGCAGGTCGAGAAGTCGACACCAATACACGAGCTGAGCGGCTTCCTGAGTGAATCAGAGATACAGCATTTTACCGACGGCTTCATCATCACCGAACAGGGGCGCTACTTGGGTATTGGCACCGGACAGGATTTGCTGCGCGAAGTGACCAAGACACAGATCGAAACAGCACGCTACGCCAACCCGCTTACCTTGCTGCCAGGCAATGTGCCGATCAACGAGCATATCGAATATCTGCTGCATTCGGGAAATTCATTTGCACTGTGCTACGCCGATCTCGACAGTTTCAAACCTTACAACGATGTTTGCGGATATCAAAAAGGTGATGAGCTGATCCAGCTCACCGCGCGGGTGCTCGGCAACATTTGCGATCCGGTCAATGACTTCATAGGACACATTGGAGGCGATGACTTCATAATTGCATTGCTCAGTGCAGACTGGGAGGAACGCTGCAGTCGCGCCCTTGCCGACTTTTCACAGACATCAACAACCTTGTTTGACAGAAGTCATCGCGCGGCTGGCGGCTACAAAACTGAAGACCGCAACGGGCATATCATCCACCACCCACTCCCCACCCTGTCCATCGGCGCTGTGCTCGTCATGCCGGGGATGTTTTCCTCGCACTACCAAGTCGCCGAGGCGGCAACAGCGGCAGAAAAACAGGCAAAAACAAAAACAGGCAACAGCTTGTTCGTCGAGCGGAGGAACTCGATCACCCTAACCTCACGAGAAACCAACCTACCCATGGTGGCCTGATATGAAAACTTCAAATCAAACATTGCCGACGATCCTGATTCGCACCATCCGGCTGGTGTTACACCTCATTTACGGTGTTACCGTTGCAGTCGTTTATCCACGCTTGAACCGCGACCGGCAAATGGAGATACAAAAAAACTGGAGCAAAACACTGCTGTCAATCTTCAACATCCCCCTGGACATTCAGGATGAGCAATTTATTTCCTGTCCTGATGGTTGTCTGCAGATCGCCAACCACGTGTCGTGGATGGACATATTCGTGTTGAACGCGATCCAGCCATCCCACTTCATCGCCAAATCCGAAGTACGCGACTGGCCGATCATCGGCTGGCTGTGCAGACGCAGCGGAACACTGTTTATAGAACGCGCGTCACGACAAGGTGCAACCGCGATCAGCCAGCAAATTGTCGAAAAACTCCGTAAAGGCGAACGCATCGGCCTGTTTCCAGAAGGCACCACTACAGATGGCCGACAGGTCGGCACATTTCGCCCGTCACTGCTGCAATCGGCTATCGATGCCAACTCAATTGTGAGCCCTGTGGCTATTTGCTATCAGGATAGAGACGGCAACCTGAGTAGCAACGCACCTTTTACCGGCGATACCACGCTGGTCGAGTCAATCTGGAACATGTTGAGCGGACGGCAAATCTTTGCGCGCGTAACTTTTGCGCCACCATTGCAAGCGGGCAGCGATGATCGCCGCGCGCTGTCGAATCGTGCGCATCAGGTCATCGCACATAAACTGGGCACCATCGGCAAACGCGCCAATAACAACGCAACCGATGAAGCGGAAGAAACCGTAGCTAGGGGCATTTTGTCGCGGCCAGAATTTTCGCTGTTGTTCGACACAACCCTATATCAGCTTCCAGACTAGCCAATTCATCTTTTGTTAATAAATTCGTCATGCCAGTGCAACAAACATTACCTATTCTGATTGCATCTACTACACATATACAGGTGATGCAATGCTTGATCTCGACAGACAAAAACTACCTGCCCAACAACGCAGCCTGATTACATCGATCGCGCGCGGCGATGCCGAATTGCTGGAAGCACAGCGGCTGCGCTATAAGGTGTTCGCGGAAGAAATGGGCGCCAATCTGGCCAGCGCCGATGAAGGAATCGACCGCGACATGTACGATCAATACTGCGAACACTTGCTGGTACGAGAAGCAACAGAAAACAAGGTGGTTGGTACATATCGCATACTCTCCCCGGCACAGGCGGAACTAGCCGGTGGCTATTATTCACAAACGGAATTCGACCTGACGCGTCTGCTGCACCTTAGCGACCGCATGGTGGAACTTGGACGCTCCTGCGTCCATTGGGATTACCGCGATGGCGCCACGATTACCCAATTGTGGGGCGGACTGGCTAAATACATGCTGCAGAACCAATACGAGTATCTGATCGGTTGTGCCAGCATCAGCATGGCCGACGGTGGCCATTCGGCCGCCAGCATCTACCGCAAATTGCACCGCCTCTATGCTGCCCCGGTGGAGTACACCGTATTCCCGCGCTGCCCATTGCCGCTGCACGCGCTCAACCAACAACTGGACGCGCCGATTCCACCGTTGCTGAAAGGCTATCTGCGTCTCGGCGCGTATATCTGTGGAGAACCGGCTTGGGATCCGGAATTCAACACGGCCGACCTGCTGATACTGCTGCCAATGTCGCGCATGAGCAGTCGCTATGCGAAACACTTTCTCAAGGCCTAAGTGGGTTAAATCACAACGCATAGAAACTTGATCTTCTTTCAAAAAGTTGCGTACTGCTTGCGCCGAAGTACAGCATCAAGTGGCGCGCAACAGCTTGCGGACATCCATGTTTGGAAATGGCATAGCTTCTGGTGTCCGGCATTCTGAAATAGACTCTAGCGATCGCCTTATGGCTATCGGCGGATTGCGTTGCGGGATATTGAGGCGAAGAGGAATAGCGCAAATATTACAATTCAAACATCGATTTTTATTGTATATACTGTTTATCCGTTCCTAAAACGCGCCAAGGAGTGATGCAATGTCTGAAGAAAAGTCCGCCGCACCCACCAAGTTAACGCCACTAAAATCAGCCTCGCCAACGGCTGTCAAACCGATCAAAGCTACTGCAAAGGTGACTGCAACTGAAACCAAACCTGCGCCTAAGAAAGTTTCCAAGTCCGCCGCCAAACCGGCAAGCAAAAAAGCCGCGAAGGTTGTCAAGGTCAAAGTGATTCGTGACAGCTTCACTATGCCGCAGAACGAATATGAGGAGATCGCCAAAATCAAGGACACATTCAAGAAAGCCGGAATGCCAGTAAAGAAGAGTGAAATACTGCGCGCTGGCCTGAAGGCTTTGGTCAAACTTACCGTTGCCCAGAAGAAAACCTCGTTGGCAGAACTGGAAAAAATCAAGACCGGTCGCCCGAACAAGCATTGATGGCCCAGAGTTTTTGAGTCTTGGCCGACAGGTCTTTGCTGGCCGGCCTGCGCAAAGTTGGTGTGGAGCCAAATTAACTAGCGATCTTTATGAAATCCTTATTGGTAGCCAACCCCAAAGGCGGCAGCGGCAAGACTACGCTGGCAACAAATATCGCCGGATATCTTGCGTCGCAAGGCAAACTGGTAAGACTGCTGGATCTGGATAGGCAGAAATCTGCATCCCGTTGGCTGGACTTGCGCCCGACCGAACTGCCGTTCATCTCCGAACAACAACCGCAGAATATTTCGCCGGGCAAAAGCGATTGGCTGGTAATTGATTCTCCGGCAGGTCTGCATGGCAAGAACCTGGACTATGCGTTGCGCCTGGTCGACGGGGTAATCGTACCCATCGCTCCATCATTGTTCGACATCGATGCAAGCCGGGACTTCCTCAAGGATTTACGTGATGAAAAAGCGGTGCGAAAGAAGAAGGTTCCTGTTGGCGTTGTCGGCATGCGTATGGACGCACGCACCCGCGCGGCGCTTATTCTGGAAGAATTTCTTGCGACGCTGGACCTGCCGGTACTAGCCTATTTGCGTGAAGCACAGGTCTATGTCAATGCCGCCTTCGAAGGCAGATCGCTGTTTGACCTCCCACCGCATGTTGCCGCGCATGAGCTTGAGCAATGGCGCCTTCTGTTGGGCTGGCTGGATGAACTAGGAGCAAAACGCGACAAATAGTCGGCGCCCTTCCCGCAAGTCACCCGCCCGGTCTATTCTCCGCAATCGCGTAACAAAACCGTCATCAAATACGCGTAGCATCCAGCGATTATTCCCGAACAGCGGACACCGCACCCAATGGAACTTAGCGAGCACACTTCCAAACAATACGATACGGAACTTGAGTCGATACGCTCTCGGGTCCTGACCATGGGCGAACTGGTTGAGAATCAGGTCCGACTCGCAATCGAGGCGCTGACGCGCCGCGATACAGGGCTATTAAATCGGGTTATCGATGACGACCATCGTGTCAACGGACTGGAAGTGTCCATAGACGAAAGCTGCAACAGGATTATTGCGCGACGGCAACCGACCGCAAGCGACCTGCGCATGATCATCATGGTGATCAAGACCATTACCGATCTGGAGCGGATAGGCGATGAAGCAAAAAATATCGCCACCATGGGCAGGAATTTGTTGCAGAAGAAGAACCTGGAACTGCCGCGCTTCGACAAAGTCGACCATGTCGCCAAACTGTCACTGGAAATGTTGCGAAATTCACTGGACGCTTTTGGAAATTTGGACATTACCGACGTCGCCCGGGTGATACGACAGGACGAGCGCGTTGACGAAGAGTTCCGTTCAATCATCCGCTACTTGATTACCTACATGATGGAGGACCCGCGCACCATATCCAGCGCCCTGGACATTCTATTTATGGCCAAAGCCATAGAGCGGATTGGAGACCACGCAAAAAACATGGCTGAATATGTAGTCTATATGGTCAAGGGTCGGGATGTCCGCCACGTCACCGCAGAAGAAATCGAACAGGAAGTGCTCAAGCAACAGTCTTAACCATACCATGTGCCGTATCGGCAGATACGTTGCCGAATACGCTCGACCTCTCCCGGCCATTAGTTATAATCTATTGTCAGATATCAATTAAATTCACTGACGCCGAATCGAACACACCTCGCAACTCACCCGCCACAAGTCCACATCAAACTGTAATAATGCTGTAACAATCGCTCGCTACCATGGCTCTTGCAACATGGTGTTGTAAATTGAAATATACAAGATTGAATTAGCGGCAAAGCTGCACCAACCCAATGGAGATTTTAATGAATAGCAAATTAAAGCAACTCATCATCGGCATCACTGCTGCCACGGCAGTTGCCTACGTCAGCGCAAGCCAGGCTACAGACCTGACCGGTGCGGGCGCAACATTTCCGTACCCGGTCTACGCGAAATGGGCTGATGCTTACAAGACACAAACCGGAATTGGTCTGAACTATCAATCCATCGGTTCGGGCGGCGGGATCAAGCAAATTCTTGCCAAGACCGTAGAATTCGGCGCGACTGACGCACCAATGACTCCCGAAGATCAGGAAAAGAATGGGCTGGCCCAGTTTCCAACCGTAATTGGCGGCGTCGTGCCGGTAGTCAATATTGAAGGTGTGGAAGCCGGCCAGCTGAAATTGTCAGGAGACGTACTGGCTGATATCTTCCTGGGCAAGATCACCAAGTGGAACGATCCGAAGATTGCTGCTGACAACAAGGATGTTAAGCTTTCCGATCAGGACATTACCGTAGTTCACCGCGCTGACGGTTCCGGCACGACCTTCATCTTCACCACCTACCTGTCACAGGTTAGCGCGGAATGGAAAACCAGCGTAGGCGCGGACAAGGCAGTATCATGGAAGACTGGTACCGGCGGCAAAGGCAACGAAGGCGTTGCATCATATGTACAGCGTATCAAGGGTTCCATCGGCTACGTGGAATATGCGTATGCTTTGCAAAACAAAATGACCAGCGTACAGCTGAAGAATCATGATGGCCACTTTGTAAAACCTGAAGAAAGTGCCTTCAAGGCAGCCGCTGCCAATGCCCATTGGGACAAATCCAAGGGATTTTTCGAAATCCTGACCAATGAACCGGGTGCTGAAAGCTGGCCCATCACTGGCGCAACGTTTATCCTGATCTACAAAAAGCAGGACGATGCAGAGGCTGGCAAGGGCGTGATGAGTTTCTTCGACTGGGCTTTCAGCAAAGGCAACAAGATGGCTTCCGAACTCGACTACGTTCCGCTGCCGGAAAACGTGCAGAACATGGTACGCGCTTCATGGAAAGATCAGATCAAGGATGCAAGCGGCAAGGCAATCTGGAAATAAGCTAGTGGAGCGTGGCTGACACAGCAGATCATTAAGCTATAATCGCGGGGGCTTATGCCCCCGTAATTTTTGACTCAAAATAAACGACCATGCCAATTTTTTCGCAGCAAGCGAGTCATAAGCGACAGGCGCTGTTCGACATACTATTCCGAGGAATAACCCGCCTATCCGCGTTTGGTGTGTTGGTGCTGTTGGCCGCCATCATTGGATCGTTGGTCATAGGCAGCTTGCCGGCGATAAACGCCTTTGGTCTTGGCTTCCTGACCAGCTCGGACTGGGATCCGGTCAACGACCAATTTGGCGCGCTAATCCCGATCATCGGAACGCTTGTCACCTCCGGCATAGCGCTGTTTGTCGCCATTCCGGTCAGTTTTGGCATTGCATTGTTCCTCACTGAACTCTCGCCGCGCGTATTGCGCCGCCCGTTTGGCATTGCCATCGAATTGCTGGCGGGCATCCCCAGCATCATCTATGGAATGTGGGGGTTGTTCGTATTCGCGCCATTGTTTGCAGATCACGTCGAACCCTGGATCAACAAGCATATTGGAACCATGCCCTATATCGGGCCATTTTTCAGCGGACCACCGATGGGGATAGGCATGCTGGCCGCTGGAATCATACTCGCGATCATGGTCATCCCCTTCATTGCTTCGGTAATGCGCGACGTATTCGATGTCGTGCCACCGATGTTGAAAGAATCGGCTTATGCCGTGGGAGCTACAACCTGGGAAGTGATGTGGAATGTGGTACTGCCATACACCAAGGTCGGTGTGGCTGGCGGAATCATGCTGGGGCTTGGGCGCGCACTTGGCGAAACCATGGCGGTTACCTTCGTAATCGGCAACGCCCATGACCTGAGCAAATCCCTGCTGATGCCCGGAAACAGCATTTCGTCCGCGCTGGCCAACGAATTCAACGAGGCCGTCGGCGAACTGTATACGTCATCGCTGATTGAACTCGGCCTGATTCTGTTTTTCATTACCTTCGTGGTACTTTCCATTGCCCGGTACATGCTTTACAAGCTGGGCAAACGCGAAGGACAAACTACCTAATCGACATGTTCAGTCTATATAACCGCCGTCGTTTGATTAACGCCATTGGACTTTCGGTTTCAGTCCTGGCGATGTTGTTTGGCCTGTTCTGGCTCTGCTGGATTTTGTTCACATTGCTGGATCACGGGCTCCCGTCACTGGTACCGGCAGTATTTACTCACATGACGCCGCCACCGGGCAGTACCGGCGGGCTGCTCAATGCCATCGCTGGGAGCCTGATGATGACCTTGGTCGGGACACTGATAGGCACACCTATAGGCATTCTTGCGGGAACTTACCTGGCAGAATTTGGACATCGCGGATGGATGGCACCGATCACGCGCTTTATCAACGATGTATTGCTTTCTGCGCCGTCAATTGTGATCGGGCTGTTCGTCTACGAAATCTATGTTGTCAGGGTCAAGCATTTCTCCGGATGGGCGGGAGCATTGGCATTATCCATACTGGTGATCCCTATCGTCATTCGCACCACCGAAAACATGCTGCGACTGGTACCCAATACACTGCGCGAAGCGGCTGCAGCGCTGGGCGCACCGCAGTGGAAAGTGATCAATTTTGTTACGTTGCGCGCCGCCCGCGCCGGCATTATTACCGGGGCACTGCTCGCCGTCGCGCGTATCAGCGGTGAAACAGCGCCGTTGTTGTTCACCGCGCTGAATAACCAGTTCTGGAGCAGCAATATGGATCAGCCGATGGCCAATCTACCGGTGGTAATTTTCCAATTCGCGATGAGCCCCTATGATGACTGGCAGAAACTGGCATGGGCCGGCGCACTGCTGATCACAATGAGCGTACTGACGCTCAATATCATCGCGCGCGTGCTGTTCCGGCAGAGCGCCACTACTCATTAAACTAGGTTCGCACATGGACATCAAAAACATCGCCAGCCCGAAGATCGTTATCAAGGATCTCAACTTTTACTACGGCAACTATCATGCGCTGAAAAATATTAATCTGAGCATCGCTGAAAAGATGGTCACTGCGTTCATCGGACCGTCGGGTTGCGGAAAGTCCACGCTGTTGCGCACCTTCAATCGCATGTATCAGCTGTATCCCAAGCAAAGGGCCACCGGAGAGATCATCCTCGACGGCGCGAACATACTCGACAGCAAGCAGGACTTGAACATGTTGAGGGCCAAAATCGGCATGGTGTTCCAGAAACCCACACCGTTTCCTATGTCCATCTATGACAACATCGCTTTCGGCGTCAAGTTATACGAGAACCTCAGCAAACACGACATGGAAACCCGTGTGGAGTGGGCACTGCGCAAGGCGGCGCTATGGGGAGAGGTGAAAGACAAGCTCAAGCAAAGCGGCACCGGTCTTTCAGGCGGTCAGCAGCAACGCCTGTGCATCGCGCGCGCCATTGCGGTCAAACCGCAAGTACTGCTGCTCGATGAACCAACATCGGCACTCGATCCAATTTCTACCGCGCACATCGAGAAGCTGATTGACGAACTGAAAGAAGATTTCACCATAGTGATCGTCACGCATAACATGCAGCAGGCGGCGCGAATATCGGATTACACGGCCTATATGTATTTAGGTGACCTGATTGAACTGGATGAAACCAGCACCGTGTTTACCAATCCCAAGCGCAAGGAAACCGAGGATTACATTACCGGCAGGTTTGGTTAACAAACCTGATTCGTAACGGCACAAACTTCCCGTAAATTACCAAAATCAGGTTGACGTTGGGCTAACCGGAGGTTGCCTTCCACGGCTCAGACTAGATCGCACCTTGCTCGCGCACCGACACTTGGAGCCTGCACCTTCAAAAATTGGCTTCCAAACGCAAACTGGTCCACCAGGTACCATCCTGAGTCGGATCGCTATTGTGGTGTATCACGTATTGAATTGAAGGCTGCAGCACCAGACCCGGAATCGCCTGGTAACGATAGTCCACTTCCACTGAGTCCTCATGAGTAATTTGCGGATCAGCCGATACTGCACGGTATCTCGTGCCATTGCGATTTCGCATATAAGCGATACCCCACGCGTCCTGCTCACGGGCGCCAAATGGGGCTGCGAATACAAGTCCCGTGCTCCAGGAAAAATCAACTTGTGCAGTATTGCCGTCGGTTATGCCGCCTCGAAGGAAGCCGCTAACGTTCGGCTCTTCGCTACCCGGTCTGGTTTGCATGACTTTTTCGGCGATAGCATATAAACCGTGGCTAAGCTGTTTCTCGGTTACCGCCGGATCGACATCGGCGACGCGCGTTGTGTAGCGCCAGACACCCACGCCGAACTTGTTCCCGGAGGGATTACCTGAAGCCAGAGGTATGCCCGCCTCGATAACATTCAATGCACCATCGCCCTTGTTGAATTGCACGTGCGTACCCTGATGGTTGGCTGGATCACCGGGCACACCATCCAATGTCACACCTTGCAAGTAATATCCGTGCGATTCATAGCGCGCCCTGATCGCAAATGAAGCGGTTGGAAACACCGATGGACCATTCTGACCGGTGCCAGCCAATTCGTCTCCAATCCCATAAGTTGGCTGGAGAAAAATACCTGATGCATCCGTGGCATAAAACTCCGAATTCAAATCGTACAGTCCTACACGTACCGACAATTGATCGTCGAAAAATGCTTGTTGAATCCAAGCCTGATAAATTTTGATGGTATTTCCGCCTTCAGGGGTTTCGATGTTATCCACCCCGCGCGCGCCAAACCCGCCCGGCTTGCCGCCATGGTTACTCAGTATGTATAGCAAGGCGGTCGTGCCTTTCAGTCCGGCCAGCTTTTCGCCGTCAAGGTTGAGTTTGATATCCAGATTGTCCAGACCGTAGAGCCGTTGGTTCGGTTGCGAATTCTTGTAATGCAGGCTGAGCTTGTAAGCCAGTTCCCAGTCATAGCCGCTGGCACTCATGCTGGCGCGCCGTCCACCCCAGTCACCCAGCAGGGTTTCGCTGTAATCGGGAGCGACAACTTGCGTCCCTGGTTCAGCCGGCAAATTTTTTGACCCTTCAACTGCTGTCGCGTGTAGCGCCAACAACTGCGAAATAAGGAAACCAACCAGTAATACGGCACGCTTCATCGGTCACCCCCTTCAGGCGAATTTCTTGTCATGAACCTGCGCCCTAGCAAGATTACCCTAACGTTGCAACAAGTGGAATGATCTTGTAGAAATTATTCAAGTAATAGCTACCAGGAAGATGAAGGCGCAACAAATAGTAAGGGGTGCGTCTGGTGAACAAGCAGTGTAATACGTGACGCGCATTGCGCGGACAGGTGTGGGTGCAGTGCCACAGCGCACGCAGATCAACGCGGGTCTTCGATGATGTTTACCCGGACGCGTACAGTGGCGCCGGGTTCATATGGCAAAGTGGTAGTGACATCCTGTCCGTTGTAACGGTAGATCACCTGATAACCCGAGGTCACCTCCCGCCCGGTTTCAACGTCCCGACAACGTTCCTCCTTACGGGTGCGTGGGTCGTTGCGGGTAGCGATGCGGTCACCCGCCATCGCACCGGCAACCACGCCCGCCACGGTTGCCGCTTTCTTGCCGGTACCGCCGCCGATCTGACTGCCCAATAGACCGCCGGCAACACCGCCGATTACCGCACCGCCCACCGAATGACCCGGCGCGACCGGAACAGTGGCCGTGGCGCATTCGCGCGTGGTCTCGATCACTCGTTCGTGGATAGGCATAACAGAAATAACCGTTGCAGTATCGATCAAGTCGGCCGCAGTTGCACTGCCGAAAAGCAACCACAGAATAATCACTGATTTTTTCATGGTATCTCGCTCCTGTTTGTTCGCGGAACAATCCTTGGACGCCTTTTCCGGCTGCCCGTTCAACGTTGCCGTCAAATCAACCTAAACAGCGATACAAACCGTGTATGTCATTCAGGCAGATTGCCTGCGGTGGCGGATCACCTCGCGGAATGCCGGTAGTAGCGTAACGACTATGATACCGAGAGTAATCAACGTCAGGTTATTTTTTACCAGTGGAATATTGCCGAAAAAATATCCGGCAATGGCAAAACCGCTAATCCAGGCTATGCTGCCGAGCGCGCTGAAGGCCACAAACAAGCGGTAGCGCATCAGACCGATACCGGCTACAAATGGCGCAAAGGTGCGGATGATCGGCAGAAATCGCGCAAACAGGATGGTTTTCCCCCCGTGTTTTTCGTAGAACGCATGCGTCTTGTCGAGATGTTCACGCTTGATCAATTTGCCGCCGGCTCTCTTCAACAGACGCAAACCGACCAACCTGCCGATCCAGTAGTTGGTGTTATCACCGCAAAATGCTGCCACTACCAGCAACGGAATCAGCAGTTGCAGTTGCAGGGCATCCATGCCGCACAAGGCGCCCGCGACAAACAGCAGCGAATCACCGGGCAGAAATGGCGTAACCACCAAGCCGGTTTCGCAAAATATGATCGCAAACATGATGCCGTATACCCACTCGCCATACTGTTGGGTCAACGACAACAGATGCGCGTCAAGATGCAGGACGATGTCCACCAAGGCGTGCAGGAATTCCACGGGTCAGGGCTGAACTTCTTCAGCTTCGGCTTTTTCGGGCTTGATGAAATCTTCCCTGGAAACGCCCAACAGCATCAACAACGGACTGGCGACCAGGACTGACGAATAGATACTGAACATGATGCCGATGGTCAGCGCCATCGCGAAATAATGCAGAGTTTCCCCACCCAGGAACAGCATCGCACCCACCATCATCTGGGTCGAACCGTGCGTAATAATGGTGCGCGAGATGGTGCGTGTAATCGCGTTATCGATAATTTCGGCAACCTCTGCCTTGCGCATCTTGCGGAAATTTTCGCGGATCCGGTCAAATACCACCACTGATTCGTTAACCGAATAACCCAACACTGCAAGCACTGCAGCCAGCACCGACAACGAGAATTCCCACTGAAAAAATGCAAAAAAACCGAGGATAATCACCACGTCGTGCAAGTTGGCGATGATCGCCGACAGTCCGAATTTCCACTCAAATCGCAGCCACAGATAGCCGACTATACCCAGCGAAACCAGCAGAAGCGCCATCGCGCCATTTTCAACCAGGTCCTTGCCAACCTGCGGTCCGACAAATTCTACGCGTCGCATTTCAACACTACTGTCTTGCTTGCGCAGCGTATCCAGAACCTGTTCGCTCAATTTGGCACCCGCGATATTTTGCTTCAGCGGGACTTGTATCATCACATCCAGACTGGAGCCAAAATTCTGAACGACCGCATCCGGCAAGCCCATTTCCGCGATCTGCTGTCGGACTTTTGGGAGATCGGTTGGCTGCGCATAGTGCACTTCAAGCACGGTACCGCCGGTAAAATCGACACCGAAGTTCAGGCCCTTGGTAGCCAGAAAGAAGATCGCGAACAGGAACGTTACCAGCGAGATCGTAGTGGTATAGCGTCCATAACTCATGAACGGAATATCGTTTTTTATCTTGAAGAATTCCATGGTTTTCTCAGCCTATCGCTACTGTGGAGAGCCGTGGTTTGCGGCCATATATCAGATTGACTATCGCGCGCGAAACCAGAATCGCACTGAACATAGATGTCAGAATTCCCAGACAGAGTACCACCGCGAATCCTTTTATCGGCCCAGAACCAAACATGAACAGCGCAACCCCCGCAATCATCGTCGTCACGTTGGAGTCAATAATTGTTCCAAATGCCCGGTCGTATCCGGCATGAATCGCAGCCTGCGGCGTAACCCCATTGCGCAACTCTTCGCGAATGCGCTCGTTAATCAGCACGTTCGCATCAATCGCCATACCCAGCGTTAGCGCGATGCCCGCCATACCTGGTAACGTCAGGGTAGCCTGCATCATTGACAGCAAGGCCACTAACAGCAGCAGATTCGCGCCCAGCGCCAGTACCGAAATCGTACCGAACATCAGGTAATAGACGATCATGAATGCCGCCACCATCAGGAATCCGATTTTGGTGGAATCGAACCCGCGGGCAATGTTATCAGCACCCAGGCTAGGTCCGACGGTACGTTCCTCAATGATTTCCATCGGCGCCGCCAGCGCTCCCGCACGCAATAACAACGCTGTATCTTGGGCCTCGACAGTATCCATCTGGCCGCTGATCTGCACCCTGCCGCCACCAATTTCCTCACGGATTACCGGTGCCGTGACAATTTCACCCTTGCCTTTTTCAAACAAAATGATGGCCATGCGCTTGCCCACGTTCTCACGCGTGGCTTCCTTGAACAATCGCGCACCTATCCCGTCCAAATTAATATGCACCGCAGCTTCATTGGTACGATTGTCAAACCCTGGCTGCGCGTCATTGATCCGCTCGCCGGTAAGGATCACTTGTTTCTTGACCAGCAGCGGAACACCTTGGCGATCCCTGAACACGTCCGTACCGAACGGAGCGGGTTGACCCAAAATGGCCTGATGTGTTTCATCCACCATTCGCACTTCCAGGGTCGCTGTACGGCCCAGGATGTCCTTGGCACGTGCGGTGTCCTGTACGCCAGGCAGCTGAACAACCACTCGATCTGCCCCCTGTTGCTGGATCACCGGCTCGGCCACACCCAATTCATTGACGCGGTTGCGCAAGGTAACCAGGTTCTGTTGTATTGCCGCGTCCTGTATACGCTTTTCTGCCTGCGGTTTGAGCACTAGTCTCAATTTGACTTCGCCGCCCTCGTCGAGCTTCTCAGTGGCGTAGTCAGAAAAGCGTTGCTTGATTTCGGACTCACCGACGCTGCGTGCCTCGCTATCGCGAAACTTCACCCACAGCGCATTCCCGTCCCGATTGATACCCGAATACGGTATGTTCTGCTCACGCATCGCGCTACGTACATCACCGGCAGTGGCATCCAGCGACTTGCTTAGCGCGGCTTTCATGTCTACTTGCATCAGAAAATGCACGCCGCCACGCAAGTCCAGCCCGAGATACATCGGCAATGCGTTTACTCGCGCCATCCAGTGCGGTGAACGCGACAGAAGATTGAGTGCAGCCACGTAATCTTCGCCCAACTGAGTTTGCAATACATCCTTTGCCTTGAGCTGGGTATCGGTATCCGAAAAACGCGCCTTGACGCTGTTGCCGTCCAGCTCGATCAGGTCAGAATTAATGCCGGCCGTCTTCAGCATGTTGCCGACACGATCAAGCAGTGCCACGTCCGCTTTCAGATTGGAACGCAACGGCGACACCTGTACGGCCGGGGCTTCGCCGTAGAAGTTGGGCAGGGTGTAAACCAGGCCAAGCAGCAACACTGCCGCGATCAGCAGATACTTCCACACGGGATATTGATTCATAACAACCTCATTTTTAGCGGCAAATTCCAGCGATCCGGGTCATGCAGCTGCCGCCTGCTCTGCGTGGCATCCGTACAGTTGGAATTTCCTTGCAATTCGCAGGCAACGGAATCGAATTGTCGCGAGTGGCAAAGCCATGCCACGCCCCCGCGCCAGAAAAAAGTTTACTTGATCGACTTGATCGTTCCCTTGGGTAACACGCTCTGGATTGCCGATTTCTGAACAGTTACTACCAGGTTTTCGGCGAGTTCAACTGCAACGTATTGTTCATATACCTTGTTTACGCTACCCACTTCGCCGCCCGTGGTGACCACCTCGTCGCCGCGTTGCAAGGCTTCCATCATGGCCTTGTGTTCTTTGGCGCGCTTGCTTTGGGGCCGCAGCACCAGAAAATAAAATACCGCTACCAGCGCGATCAACGGCAGGAATTCCATGATCCCGCTACCCGGCGATGCCGCCGCGCCTTCGGCATATGCGTTATTGATAAACATTAGCTTCTCTCTCCACTACATTACAAAAGGCGCGCATTCTATCATGAAGCGCCGCTTACTCGCGTATGTCGGTTACGCTTCCGCCCGAATTCCGCAGCATATTCGTCAAATGTTCCCGTTGTAATCGCGACACGTAGTTCACCCATCAACTGCTGGTAGTAATGGAGATTGTGTACAGTATTCAACCGCGCCCCGAGAATTTCACCAACACGATGCAGGTGATGCAAATACGCACGGCTGAAGTTGCGGCAGGTATAGCATCTACAGTCCTTGTCCAAAGGACCCGTATCGGTGCGGTGCTGCGCATTCTTGATCTTGATATCGCCATACTGGGTAAACAACATGCCGTTGCGCGCATTGCGCGTCGGCATCACGCAATCGAACATGTCTATTCCCTGCGTCACTGCGGCCACGATGTCTTCCGGCGTCCCAACACCCATCAGGTAGCGAGGCTTGTTCTGTGGTAACTGCGGTGCCGTGTGCCTGAGTATGCGCAGCATGTCGTCCTTGGGCTCCCCAACAGACAGCCCGCCGATGGCATAGCCGTCAAAACCGATACCTGCCAGGCCGGCAAGCGACTCATCGCGCAGCGATTCGTGCATGCCGCCCTGCACGATTCCGAACAGCGCATTCGGATTGCCCCGATGTTCGGTCTTGGAGCGCGCTGCCCAGCGCAACGACATGCGCATCGACTCCGCCGCGTCGCGCTCGGTCGCCGGGTACGCCGTGCACTCGTCGAACACCATCACAATGTCGGAATTCAGCACCTTCTGGATGCGCATCGATTCCTCCGGAGAGAGGAACAATTTATCGCCGTTCACCGGGGACTGAAAGTGCACGCCCTGTTCGGTTATCTTGCGCAACTCACCGAGGCTGAATACCTGAAATCCACCGGAGTCGGTCAAAATCGGCCCTTCCCAGCCCATGAAAGCATGCAACCCGCCATGCGCTGCGATGACCTCCAGTCCCGGCCTCAGCCAAAGGTGAAAGGTATTGCCCAATACGATCTGTGCACCGATTTCGACCAATTCGACCGGGCTCATCGCCTTGACCGTTCCGTAAGTGCCAACCGGCATGAACGCCGGGGTTTCGACCTTACCATGCGCCAACGTTAATTGTCCGCGACGCGCGTTGCCTGATGTCCCAATTAACTTGAAGTCCATTGCTGTCCTTTATCCCTTTTCTCTTTCGATCAGCATGGCGTCGCCATAGCTGAAGAATCGGTACTCTCGCTCCACCGCATGACGATACGCGGCCAGCATGTTACCCATCCCGCCGAACGCGCACACCAGCATCAGCAATGTAGACCGTGGCAGGTGAAAATTGGTCAGCAGCACGTCAACTACCCGAAACTTGTAGCCCGGTGATATGAATATCTGTGTCTCTCCGTCTCCCGCCTCCAGCCGCCCCGATGCTGCGGCGCTTTCCAGCGCACGCAAGCTGGTCGTACCTACTGCTACGACCCGACCTCCGCTTGCCTGCGACTTGGCAATCGCCGCGACTGTATCCAATGGAATCGAAAAGCGCTCACTATGCATCCTGTGGTCGCCGATCAGTTCTGCGCGCACCGGCTGAAAGGTCCCCGCACCGACATGCAACGTGACGCAGCGGATATCCACCCCTAGTTCACGCAATGCCTGCAGCATCCCCTCATCAAAGTGCAGTCCTGCAGTAGGCGCGGCGACCGCCCCTCGCTCGCGGGCAAACACGGTCTGGTAGCGCTGCTCATCGGCTGCATCAGGCAGGTGCGTGATATACGGCGGCAAGGGAAGCTGACCATATCGCTCAAGCAAGGCACCCACATTTTCCTCATGGTCGAAGTGCAAACGGAAAAACTCTCCCTGGTGGCTCTGCACGGTAATTTTCAGGCAGCCAGCCAACTCCAGCACACTTCCAGCCTTTGGTGCATGGCTGGCGCGTACCTGGGCCAGCACCTCCCGATCACCCAACACCCGCTCGACCAGCACTTCGACCTTGCCGCCGCTATCCCGTTTACCGAGCAATCGCGCCTTGATGACACGGGTGTTATTAAGCACCAGCACATCGCCGCGTTTCAGCAACTGCGTCAATTTAGAAAACTCGTGATCTCCCAGCATTTCGTCGTGTACGTGCAGCAACCGGCTGCTGCCTCTTCGCCCCACCGGGTGTTGTGCAATCAGCTGCTCAGGCAGGCAAAAATCAAACTCGTCGGTACGCATGTTGTGGAACACTGACACGGAAAGGGCGGAATTGTAGTTGATGTTGGCAGTCGCTTCATGGATAATGCGGCCCGTTTCGCCGGGGTGATGGAACTGGTAGACGTGCCGGACTCAAAATCCGGTGCCAGCGATGGCGTGGGGGTTCGAGTCCCCCCCCCGGCACCAAAAATATATATTGCGCGATTGTGTCAACCGAAAGGTGAACAGGGCGTTAATGGCAGCGACACGGTAGTGTCTTAAACGTTTATTTATCTACTATTTGGAGTTCACAATGAGCAAACTGTTATCTGTACTGATAGCTTCCGTATTTGCAGCCGTTTCCTACACCGCAGTTGCCGCTGAAGGCGCAGCGCCTGCAGCAGCCCCTGCTGCAGCGGCCGCACCAGCAGCTCCAGCTGCTGCGAAGAAAGAAGAAAAGAAGGAAGAAAAGAAGGAAGTCAAGAAGGCCAAAAAGCACCACAAAGCCAAAGCCAAAGCTGAAGAAGCTGCAAAGTAAGCAGGCAGTTGTAACAAAAAGGCAGGGGTGACCCTGCCTTTTTTTATTTGTAGAATACAACCATGATCTGGAAACCCAATGTCACCGTCGCTGCAGCTATCGAACGCGATGGCAAATTCTTGCTTGTAGAGGAAGAAACCTCAAGAGGTCTCCAGTTCAACCAACCCGCCGGTCATCTCGAGTCCGACGAATCCCTGCTTGCAGCAGTCACGCGTGAAGTCCTTGAAGAATCCGCCTATCACTTTGTTCCGCGTCAATTACTAGGAATATACCGTTGGCATGCCCCGGAATCCGATACCACCTATCTCCGTTTCGCGTTTACCGGCGACATCACCGGTCATGATGCTGACCGCCAGCTTGACACCGGCATCCTGCAGGCGGTTTGGCTGACGCCGGATGAAATCCGTAAATCGCAATTACGCCACCGCAGCCCGCTGATACTGCGCTGTGTAGAAGATTATCTGGCGGGAAAACGTTACCCGCTTGACCTGCTGGTTCACTATGCGTAGGACCGTGGTAGTCGGCATGTCGGGTGGTGTCGACTCGTCGGTGACTGCCCTGCTGCTCAAGCAACAAGGCTACAACGTGATCGGCCTGTTCATGAAGAACTGGGAAGACGACGACGATGCCGACTACTGCTCTACCCGCCAGGATTTGATAGACGCGGTTTCGGTAGCGGACACCATCGGCATCCCGATTGAAGCGGTCAATTTTTCCAAGGAATACAAGGAGCGTGTGTTCAGCTACTTCCTGCGCGAATACGAGGCTGGCCGCACGCCCAATCCAGACATCCTGTGCAACTCCGAAATCAAGTTCAAGGCTTTTCTTGATCATGCCATCAAGCTCGGCGCCGACACCATCGCCACCGGACACTATGCCCAGGTGCGCGAAGTCGAGGGCAGCTACCAGCTGCTCAAGGCACGCGACGATAGCAAGGATCAGAGCTATTTCCTGCACCGCCTGAATCAGAAGCAACTCAGCCATGCGATGTTTCCGCTCGGCAAGGTACTGAAGTCCGAGGTGCGCAAAATCGCAGCTGAACATGGCTTGTCCAATCATGCCAAAAAAGACAGCACTGGCATCTGCTTCATCGGCGAACGGCCGTTCCGCGAATTTCTGAACCGTTACCTGCCGACGCAACCGGGAGATATGGTGACGCCGTCCGGCGACAAAGTCGGACAACATATGGGATTGTCGTTCTACACCATAGGACAACGCCAAGGGCTAGGTATCGGCGGTTCAAAAGATGCTTCCGGGGAACCGTGGTTTGTGTCCGGCAAAGATATACCGAATAACCGACTGATCGTGGTGCAGGGCCATGACCATGCTGCCCTGCTGGCGCCACGCCTGGCAGCACTCGACAGCCACTGGATCAGCGGCAAGGTCCCGGCGCTTGAGCACTCCTACACCGCCAAGACCCGCTATCGCCAGTCCGATGCTGCCTGTCATTTCGCCGCATTCTCTAGCGACCGCTGTGAGATCGATTTTGCAGAGGCACAGTGGGCGGTTACACCCGGGCAGTCGGTAGTGGTTTATGAGGGCGAAGTGTGCCTGGGCGGCGCGATCATCGAACAGGGCCTGAACTGATTCGCGTAAAATAGCGGTTTTTCGCGTCAAGGTATTGTCATGTCCACACTTACCAAGCTAACTGCACTTTCCCCCCTCGATGGTCGCTATCATGGCAAAGTCGACGCGCTGCGTGGTTATTTCAGCGAGTTCGGCCTGATTCGTTTCCGCGTCGGCATCGAGATCGAATGGCTCAAGGCACTTAGCGCGCAGTCCGACATCGCCGAAGTCGCAGTATTTTCCCCGGCGACCATCGCGCAACTCGATACGCTAAAGAGCAACTTCAGCGAAGCCGACGCGCTCGCGATCAAGAAGATTGAAGCCACCACCAACCACGACGTCAAGGCCATCGAATACTGGTTGCGCGAAAAATTATCTGCCAACCCGGAAACCGCCAGGGCGCTGGAATTCATCCACTTCGCATGCACTTCCGAAGATATAAACAACCTCAGTCATGCGCAGATGCTGAAAACCTCGCGCGACGCGGTGCTGCTGCCGGCGCTTAAAGTGCTGATCACCCGACTGCAGACCCTCGCCCATCAACTCGCTGATTTGCCGATGCTGTGCCGTACCCACGGTCAGACCGCCACGCCGAGCACATTGGGCAAGGAACTGGCCAACGTGGTGCATCGTTTGCAGCGCGCTGAGCAACGGCTGGCGGGTGCGGAAATCCTCGGCAAGATCAACGGCGCGGTCGGCAACTACAATGCGCATCTCGCCGCGTATCCGGATGTGGACTGGGCTGCATTCGCGCAACGCTTCGTCAGTCACTTGGAACTGACGTTCAATCCCTATACCATCCAGATCGAACCGCACGATTACATGGCCGAGTTGTTCGACGCCTACGCGCGCATCAATACCATATTGATCGACCTGAACCGCGACATCTGGGGCTATATCTCGCTGGGCTATTTCAAGCAGAAAGTCGTCAAAGGCGAAGTTGGTTCCTCTACGATGCCGCACAAGGTCAACCCGATAGACTTCGAAAATTCCGAAGGCAACCTCGGTTTGGCCAATGCGCTGCTGCGCCATCTCAGCGAAAAGTTGCCGATCTCACGCTGGCAGCGCGACCTCACCGACTCCACGGTGTTGCGCAACATGGGCGTGGCACTGGGTTACACGCTGCTCGCCTATGAATCCTGCCTGAAAGGGCTGAACAAACTGGAAGCCAACCCGCAGCGTATCGCGGACGATCTCAACGCCAGTTGGGAAGTCATGGCAGAACCGATCCAGACGGTGATGCGCCGCTATGGCATAGACAACGCCTACGACAAACTCAAGGAACTGACGCGCGGCAAGGACGGCATCAATAAAGCATCACTGCAGGCTTTCATCAGCGCGCTGGAAATTCCGAAAGAGGAAAAACAACGCCTGATGCAGTTGTCACCCGAGACTTACACCGGCATGGCAGCGGAATTGGCCCAGCGAATTTAAGTCGATTCACCGGCTTGAGAAACCCAACTCCGGCATTCCCGTGCATTACCAGCGACTTGCACGCGCGCGTGCTTAGTCGAATGGCTAGTGGTTTCATCGAGCGGGAATCCAGTTGAAAAACCCCGCGCAACGTTTCAGCATAAGGGCGCTGTCCGCTACGCCGGATTTGAATTTTGCTGGATTCCTGCTTTCTCAGGAATGACCGCGCTTACATCCGTTAACGCAAAATCTACAATAACCCGCGCTCCGCAAACGACAGCGTCTGTCCGCCTGCGACAATGAAGTGATCCAGCACTCGAACATCCACCAACCCCAGCGCCTGTTTCAGCGCATCGGTTAACAGGCGATCCGACTGGCTAGGTTCGGCGACGCCTGAGGGGTGGTTATGCGCCAATATCACCGCCGCCGCATTGTGCGCCAGCGTACGCTTCACAACTTCCCGCGGATAGACACTGGTCTGGCTCAAGGTGCCATGGAACAGTTCTTCGGAAGCGATCACCCGATGCTGCGTATCCAGAAACAACACCAGAAACACTTCCTGCTGACGCGCCTTCAACAACAACTGCAGGTAATCGCGCACCGCGCGCGGCGAATTCAGCGCATCGCCGCGTTGCATGTCTTCCTGCAACGCCCGCCGCGACATTTCCAACACCGCCTGAAGCTGCACGAACTTCGCTTGCCCCATGCCGTGCGTTTCGCAAAATTCTGTTTCTCTTGCGGCAAACAATTGCGTCAAGTTTCCGAAGCGGTTCAGCAGCTCACGCGCCAGATCCACCGCACTTTTCCCGGTCACGCCGGTGCGCAAAAAAATCGCCAGCAACTCCGCATCGGACAACGCTGCCGCACCTTTCTGCAGCAACTTCTCTCTGGGTCGTTCGCCTTCAGGCCAGTCGGTAATTGCCATATCACCCCCGTAGAAGGGTGGGCAGGTCGCCCACCATTTGATTTACCGCGTGGGCAGACACAGCCTGCTCGCGCTAAGTTTGCTCACACCGACACGCCCAGAATATCCGTTTCTTGTTAAGATGCGCGGCATTATGGCGCAACCCGCAAAACATCGCATCGTACTCGGCATCACCGGCGGCATCGCGGCCTACAAGGCGGCAGAGCTGACGCGCCTGCTGATCAAGCAGGGCATCGCGGTGCAGGTGGTGATGACCGACGCGGCAACCCACTTCATCACTACGACCACGATGCAGGGACTGTCCGGCAAGCCGGTGTACACCGACCAGTGGGATGCGACGGTGCCGAACAGCATGGCGCATATCAACCTGAGCCGTGCAACCGATGCGATCCTGATTGCACCGGCGAGTGCTGATTTCATCGCCAAGCTGGCGCACGGACTGGCGGATGATCTGCTCTCCACTTTATGCGTCGCGCGCAACTGCCCGCTGCTGGTTGCCCCGGCAATGAACCGCGAGATGTGGTTGAACTCGGCGACGCAGCGCAATGTCGCGCAGCTGATCGCCGATGGCGTGTTGGTTCTCGGGCCGGATAGCGGCGCACAGGCGTGCGGGGAGGAAGGCATGGGCAGGATGCTGGAAGCGACGCAACTGGCACAGCACATTCAGGCGTTTCTGCAGCCGAAAGAGCTCGCCGGGAAACGCATAATGATCACCGCCGGGCCCACCTATGAGGCGATCGATGCGGTGCGCGGCATCACCAACCGCAGCAGCGGCAAGATGGGCTATGCTATCGCGCAGGCGGCACTGGAACAGGGTGCGGAAGTGTTGCTGGTGTCGGGTCCGACTGCACTGAGCAAACCGCAGGGTGCGAAACACATGGATGTACAAAGCGCCGCGCAGATGTTCGAGGCGGTAAAGCAGCATGTCGCCGACTGTGACATTTTTATCGGCGTGGCTGCCGTCGCGGATTACCGCGTAGACCGACCGAGCGAACAGAAGATCAAGAAAAGTACTGAAAAAATGGCGTTGGAACTGGTGCCCAACCCGGACATATTGGCCTATGTTGCCAGCCTGCCCAAGCCGCCTTTCTGCGTCGGCTTCGCCGCCGAAAGCGAAAGTTTGGCCGAATACGCCGAGGCGAAGCGCCGCGCAAAAAAGCTGCCGTTACTGGTAGGCAATCTGGCGCAACAGGCGATCGGTAGTGATGACAACGAATTGGTACTGTTCGATGACAACGGCAGCCATGCGCTGCCGCGCGCCAACAAGCTCACGCTGGCACGGCAATTGATCAAGCATATTGCGCAACGGTATAACGGAAGCAACGAATGAAGAAAATCTCCCAGGCAGATCAAATCTCGGTCGACGTCAAAATTCTCGATCCACGACTCCATGAAAATCTCCCCGGCTACGCCACTCCGGGTTCCGCAGGCATCGATCTGCGCGCGTGCATCGATCACAATATGGTGATCCAACCGAAGCAGTGTGAACTAATTCCGAGCGGTATCGCGATCCACCTGAGCAATCCGGGCTATGCCGCAATGATCCTGCCGCGCTCCGGTCTTGGTCACAAACACGGGGTAGTGCTTGGCAACCTGGTAGGACTGATCGATTCAGATTATCAGGGACAGCTGTTTGTGTCGCTATGGAACCGGAGCCAGATCCCGTTTACGCTGATGCCGATGGAACGCATGGCGCAGATGGTCATTGTTCCGGTGATGCATGCAAAGTTCAATATTGTCGAGGAATTTCCGATGAGTCAACGCGGCAGCGGCGGCTTCGGCAGTACCGGAAAACATTGAAAGGCTGCCGCAGCCATCACCATACAACTGCAGGTCAATGTTCCAGCGTTAACTCCATCTCGGTGTTGTCGCCTTTGCGCACTGAAACTTTTTCACTCACCGTCCGATAGCCGTCCAGTTTGATCGCAACCGGATAGACGCCCGGCGACATTTCCAGGCGTAACGGCGTCAGACCAAAATACACATCGCTGATATAGATTCCGGCGCGCGGCGGACTGGTGCTTACCTGTAGCGTGCCGGCCCCGTCCGGGATTTTCCCGACAGCGCGGTCATTGACACCGTGCGGCGGTGCATCAATTTGCAATCCGACATTGGCGGAAGCAGTCCCTTCCGTCACCGCGTGGCCGGTCACGCCCGGGATCGGTAACGCTACCGGCAGTTGATTGAACAACTCGGAATGCGATGACATCAATGCGCCGTTTACCGACAACACTATCTTCTTGAGCGCGATAGTCAGCCGCGAGGACAGGTAGTCGGCCACATTCTGCTTGGTGTTTCCCGACACACCGGCAAACCGGTCGTTCTTTTCCGTTACCAGACCGGACCAGACCGAAGTTCCTGTCTGCAAATCGGTTACCGTCGTGTCGATTGCAATATATATTTCGTCACGATACTTGACGTTCAAGGTCAAATCCTTGATTACGCCGGTCACCTCGAACCTCGCAGCAGTAGAGTCTTCTTCCGCAAGAACGACAAACCCGCCTAGGTCGAACTGCCGTTTCAGCCTGGCGGTAATCATATCCGCCAGATCCCGGTCGATCAGCAGCTGGCTGCCATCCACACCTCGAATAAGCTGATTGCTGATTCCGATCAGGCGGGGATTGTTTTGAGCACGCAAATCGCTGTAGCGTTTTATGCGCAGTGTTGCCGAATTCTTGTTTGCCGTCGCCACCTCTGCATCCGCGGGCTGCGCGTTTGGTGACACATGCAATACGCTGTCGTCGGCAAACCATGTGGACGAGCCGGAATTGACGGTGTTAGCGCACCCGCTCGCCGCGATCAGCACAATCGCGAACGCCACTTTTGACAATTGACTCATAAAATTTGACCCGGAAAAGTTTTCAGAAACTGGAAAGGGCGCTATTTGAAGACACGCAAAAATAACCAGCCAATCTGACGTGTATCGATTCATTGCAGCGGCACTACCGGAGCAAGACTCTATTCATTCGGGCGGAGCGCAACACACGCCCAATCCTATCCTTACCTGTGTGCATGCTGATGATGCGCTGCAGGTTCGGTAGTCGCTGGAAGAAAGCGCACCAGTTCATTTAACGCCCTGGTATACACCTCGCGCTTGAACTCGATTACCGCGTTGATATCCAGCCAGTAATCAGTCCAGCGCCACGCATCAAATTCAGGATGTGAACTTGCTCGGAGGGAAACGTCACAATCACGACCAATCAAACGCAGCAAATACCAGATTTGTTTCTGTCCGCGGTATCCACCGCGCGCTTCGCGCTTGTTCCAGTTCTGCGGAACCTCGTAACGCATCCAGTCACGGGTACGTCCCAGTATTCTCACATGCTCGGGAAGTAAACCCACTTCCTCTTGCAACTCGCGGTACATCGCCTGTTCTGGAGTTTCGCCGTGCTGTATGCCGCCCTGCGGAAATTGCCACGCATGCTGCCTTACCCGCTTGCCCCAGAACACCTGGTTAATGTCATTCGTGATAATGATGCCGACATTCGGACGGTAGCCGTCGCGGTCTATCATTTGTAACTCTATTCGTTAATTGTCAACGGGTTGATTCTTTCACATTTCGACCCGCGTGGAAAGACAATCGACCGTCTTCGTTGGTATTGAACAGCTTTAGCCGGATTAACCCCGGCAAGTTTCGTCGGACGCAGCAGGCGAATCACCCGTATTCCCTGTAAAATTATCGCGTCATCGTTACCGTCGGACTGTACACATCATGCGCGTTTCGCAATTTTTCATATCCACGCTCAAGGAAGCACCTGCGGAGGCAGAGCTGCCGAGTCACAAGCTGATGTTGCGTGGTGGCTATATCAAGAAGCTTTCCAGCGGCTTGTACACCTGGATGCCACTCGGTCTGAGGGTGTTACGCAAGGTTGAAAAAATCGTACGAGAGGAAATGGATAGAGCCGGCGGCATCGAATTGTTGATGCCCGCGGTCCAACCTGCAGAATTGTGGCAGGAAACCGGACGCTGGGAAGTGTTCGGACCGCAGATGCTGAAAATGCGCGATCGGCACGACAATCTTTTTTGTTTCGGCCCGACCCACGAGGAAGTGATCACCGACATCGCCCGCCGGGAGATACGCAGCTATCGCCAGTTACCGGTAAATTTCTATCAAATACAAACCAAGTTTCGCGATGAAGTCAGGCCGCGTTTTGGTGTGATGCGTGCGCGCGAATTTCTAATGAAGGATGCCTATTCGTTCCACGCCGACTTTGCCAGTCTGGAGCAAACCTATCGTGTCATGTACGAAACCTATAGCCGCATCTTTACCCGACTGGGCCTCAAATATCGCGCGGTCGCCGCGGATACCGGCGCCATCGGCGGGAGTGGTTCGCATGAATTTCACGTGCTCGCGGAAGCCGGGGAGGATGCGCTCGCGTACTGCCCCGCATCCGACTATGCCGCCAACGTGGAACTGGCGGAAGCGGTCGCCCCCAATCACACGCGTGGGGCAGCAACGGAGACAATGCGGGATGTTGACACGCCCAAGCAAACGACATGCGATCAGGTTGCAGAATTGCTCGGCGTACCGCTGCAGCGCACGGTAAAACTGCTGGCCGTGATCGCTTCAAACCAGCTGCACGTGCTGCTGCTGCGCGGCGACCACAGCCTGAATGAAGTCAAAGCCAGCAAATTACCCGGCCTGTCAGATTTCCGGTTCGCATCGGACGAGGAAATCCGCGCTGCGTTTGCCTGCCCGCCAGGCTTCCTCGGCCCGGTCGGTATCGATCGAAAAGCGATTCGAGTCATCACCGACCGCTGCGTCGCCACCATGAGCGACTTTGTAACCGGGGCCAATCGACCCAAGTTCCATACCGCCGGAGTGAACTGGGGCCGCGACCTGCCCGAACCCGATCTGATAGCCGACATCCGCAATGTCGTCGCAGGCGATCCTTCTCCAGATGGGAAAGGCACCCTGGAAATTTGTCGCGGCATTGAAGTCGGCCACATATTTCAGTTGCGCACCAAGTATGCGAACGCGCTCAAGGCAACTTTTCTGGACGCGCAGGGCAAAACACAAACCATCGAAATGGGCTGTTACGGCATCGGGGTGTCACGAATAGTTGCTGCGGCAATCGAGCAGAATTTCGATCAACGCGGCATAGTCTTGCCTACTGCAATGGCTCCGTTTCAGGTTGTCATCGTGCCGATCGGCATGGGCAAGAACGAAAGCGTGCGAACCGAAGTGGAAAGGCTATATGCGGACATGCAATCTGCAGGCATCGAAGTACTGCTGGATGACCGTGACGAACGGCCTGGCGTGATGTTTGCCGATATGGAGTTGATCGGCATTCCGCACCGCATCGTTGTCGGAGACCGAGGGCTCAAAGACGGGAATATCGAATATCAGGGCAGACTGGACGCGGCCGCGACTGCAGTACCCTTGCATAACGTGCTGGATTACATAAAATCCAGGCTATGACGTTAAACCGATCGGCAGTTGCTCTCTATCTAGCTTCATTGGGATGTATCGTCGGCGTGTTGTTTACCGCCAGCGCAAATGCCGGCGCGCAAGTGTATACACCGCTTTCGGCGAGTGTTCGCGCAGTTTTACATCATAGCGTTTCCGATTCCAAGGAACCCAAACTCGCTTTTCCAACTGAACAGGAAGCAAATGTCTGGCTAAGGGAAATGTCAGGGCGCCTGCAGGATCGGCTGCCGGACGAGGATTACCGCATGGACTTACTCAAGAC
>JBARHR010000193.1:0-22200 GCA_049799335.1 Gallionella sp.
GGGTAGCGGTGGGCTGATCATGGCCAGCGACCACATCCTCACTCCTGCGCAATTCCCCGACGAACAACTGCGTGCGTTTGCCTGGCTGATCCTGCTGACGATCTTTGTATCCGGAATTGCGCTGATCGACTGGCATCTCACGCGCCACGTCAAACAGGCGCGCGACGAAATCTGGTCATTCATACACCGGCAGGTGCTGAAAGTGATGTGGCTGCTGATGGCGGTCGGGGTGTTGCTGACATTCGCGACGTTCTTTTTCGGCGGCGGCTACATGACGCTGGCGGCTTGGGTGGTACTGGTCGATCTCGGCTTGTATGTGCACGGCCTGTTCCCGGAGCAACTGCTGGAGTGGGTAGGCGCGCTGGTGATCGCCATCGGCATTTGCATGCTCGCATTCAGGCTGGCGTATAGCGACTCCCAGTGGGTTGCTGCTTCCACGCTGGGATTGGGTTTGCCTCTGCTGTCGCTGATGCTGGATCGCGGAAGGGAACGTGCCGCGACCGTACGTCTGTCGCAATCGGCCGGTTGGTTGTTGTGCGTGCTGCTTCCGCCACTGCTGGCGCATCAATTCACCGAGCTTTCCGTCACCGAGGAGGCGCCGCTGGCGTCCTATAAACAATTTCTGCTGCAGTCCACCGGCAAGCAGGCAGTCATGCTTCCCGCCGGTATGGAGATTCCGGTGCGCCTTAACGTCTCCGGCAATCTGTTTCGTGGGCAGGATGGAGTAACTTTCCCGCTGGTATTGAACGAGCCGTTGCAAATCATGATGGATGAGGGAAGACCCACCGGAGAGCTGCGCCCCCCGGGCGGGACCTGGAGGCATTGGCAAGACACGCTCACGATCCGCATCCCGAAAATCACCCCGATATACGATGCACAAAAAGGCGCAGAGATTCATGGCAGCCTGATCATCAAAGCAAAACAATAACCGTCCATACCATCTAAAGGAGATTGCCATGAGATTCGCCCGCATCCTGATTGTTGTTGCCAACATTGCTGCGCTGTCCGCATGTGCCGGCGTGCCACCCAAGCCGGAAGAACTCGCCAAGGTACCGCGCGTCGAGTTCGGCCAAGTACTGCCGCAAGGCAACGACTATGTACTGCACTTTCCGGCGGGCGCGTCACTGCCGGTTGCGGCAGTCGTCGAGGGAAATCTGCTCGAACACGGCGACCAAGCAACCATGCATGTCACGCTCAAGAATGACGTGTATGCCTATCACCAGTTCGTGAGCTTTGACGGCACGAATTGGCTACCGAGCAGGAAGCTGATCGACATCCACTTGGAACTGCAAATACCGCAGAAGGGCGGCAACAATGCAGGCATCGTGCGCGTCAAGATTGATGAAAAATCGGAAAGCAAGTGAGCTTGGACAATTCGCCCCATCCTGATTTTGACCCACTGGGTGCACGAAGACGCAACCAACTTAAGTAATCAAAAAGGAAATATCATGGAAGCACTGGACCCGTTGTTGCACCAACCGTTGCGTACGCAACTGGCCGCGTACCTGGCTGGCGCCGGGGAAGCGACGTTTGCCGAACTTAAACGTCAACTAGACGTATCCGACGGCAATCTCGATTCGCATCTGAAAAAGCTGATCACCGCCGATTATGTCGCGCTGCGCAAGGACGACAGCGCCGCACGCATCCAGACTTGCTACGCACTTACCAAACAGGGACGCGCCGCGTTGCAGAATTACATCGCAGCGTTGCAAAAATTGCTCCCTTTGGCTAGTGCCGCGCCGGCATCTGCGGCCCTCAAATCTGGCGCTAAATTGCAAGCGAGTTAACGCTCGAATCCGATTAACCCGATCAGGAACTTGTACATGAAAAACAGATTCGCTTTGATGTTCGCGTTTTCGCTATACACGTTTTCCGCGCTTGCCGCAGAATTCTCCATCCACGGCACAGTGCTGGAGATGGGCACGCTTCGGCCGATGGCCGGTGTGGTCGTGTCGGTGCAATCGCAACCTCAAGTGTCGGCGACCAGCGATGCCGAAGGACAGTTTCAGTTGAACTTGCCGGCTGCTGGCAGCTATCAGCTGAGCGCAACAGATGCGAGCACGGGCGCGAGCGCGGCGCAGACGGTTACCGTTGTAAAAGGCAGCGAACCGCCCTCGCCCACCTTCTATTTTCGTCCCATGCAAACGATGGGCGCGGTCGTCGTAACGGCAGAGCGCAGCCCCGACCGGGTCAGCAAATCGGCACTCAGCGGAAACACCATACGCACCCTCGCCGGATCAGGCGGCGACCCGTTGCGTGCGTTGCAGACCCTTCCCGGCGTGGTTTCGGTGGAAGGCACCAGTGCCCCGGCGGTACGCGGCACCGGACCACAGGACAATATTTATTACGTCGATGGACTATACGTCGACAAACTGTTCCATTTTGGCAGCCTCAGCGTTTTCAACGCCGACCTGATCCAGGATTTCAATCTGTACAGCGCAGCGTTCGCGCCGCACTACGGCGACGTTACCGGCGCGGTAATCGACGTCGCGCTGCGCAAGCCGCGCACGGATCACTTTGGCGGAAAGTTGCAAGCCGACTTCATGGGCGCGAATTTCCTCGTTGAAGGTCCGCGCACTGCAAACCAGTCCTACTACTTTGCCGCGCGCCGCAGTTACATCGATTTGCTAATCAAGCAGGTGGAGCAGGACGGTGTAACCGTGCAAATACCGAAATACTGGGACTATCAGGGTAAATATTTATGGCAGTTGAACGACAACAATCGCCTCACGCTGCACACGCATGGTGCCGCAGATAAAGTCAGCTTTGAAGTCTCGTCAACATCAGAGACCGGACAGATGGACCCGGTACTGGTCGGCGCGTCCGCGTATGCGGATGGCAGTGCCACCCAGGGTGTGGTGCTCGATACGGTGGTTTCCGACATCACCTTGAACACGTTGACGCTTGAGCACGCGAGGAACCACTCGGATATGGCGGTAGGTACAGCGGGAACCGTGAAGCTGTCGCGAACACTGTTGGTGCTGCGAGATCAACTGCGGTTCGACTTCAACACGGGACACCAGTTGCTGCTGTCCAATGAGGTGATCAACTCGCGTGTCAAGGTGGCGGCTGACATACAAAACCCGACCTGCACCGAGTTCAACCCGAACTGCGACGTGAGCACGGCACCGCGCTTGCAGCTGTATGACGACCTGAATGCCAACGCCTGGAGCATGTCGGCACAGGACCGCAAACGCGTGTTGCGCGATCTGACATTGAGTGCCGGGGTGCGCCATACCGTGGAGAATTATTCCCGCCGCAGTTTCGACGAGCCGCGTGTCGGCGCGGAATGGGATTGGAGTCCCGATACGCTGCTCACCGCCGGCTGGGGCAAGCACAACCAGAGTCCGACCGACGTGCAATGGGTACGCGTATTCGGCAATCCCAACCTCGATCATCTGCGCGCCGTACACAGCGTGCTCGGTGTGAAGCACAAGATCAATGATGCGTGGAACTGGAAGACCGAGGCCTATTGCAAGAAACTCAGCAATCTGGTGATCAACGATCCGTCGCTGAACTATATCAACGCGGCAAGCGGCAAAGCGTATGGTCTGGAGTTTTTGATCAAGAGGGAGGAGACCGACGAAAAACTGTCCGGCTGGTTTGTGCTCAACCTAGCAAAATCCCAGCGCCAGAACGACGTCACCGGCGAATCATTCCGTTACCAGTACGACCAGCCGGTCAATGCCAAGCTGGTAGGAACTTACAAGCTCTCGGACGATATTTCGTTTGGCGCCAAGTGGGAATACCATTCGGGCACGCCTTATACGCCCGTCATCGGCACCAGCGGCACCTATCCGGACGGGCGTCCGATCCCGGTGTACGCGGGGGTGAACAGCGACACCATGCCGATCTACCACCGCCTCGATCTGCGGCTGGATCGCAACTTCGTGTACAACAATTGGAAGATGAAGGCCTACTTTGAATTGAACAATGTGTACCACCGCAAGAACGTCGTCGGCTACAGCTACAACCCTGACTACAGCTCGCGCAAGGAAGTAGCCTCCTTCGTGCTGCCACTGTCATTCGGCGTGGAAGCGGAGTTCTAGACGGATTAGCGGGGCCAGTCCGGATCAGGAAACGTCGGCGGGCAATTTCGCAGAGATCATCATACGGCGCAATACCGACCGGTTATTGCGCCCTTGCATTCACCAACTGGAGCGCCAGGCAATTTCCTGGCGACCTGGCATACAAACCAGATCGTCAGTCGAATCGTCAAGGTCATGTTGCGGTAACTGGGTCGTTTTGCGCTTCTTGCCAGACGCGGCGTTGCCGAGCCATCGGCGTAACGGAATATCGTAGAAACGCTCCACCGCAATAACTACCGCGACTAGCATGACAATCAGCAGGATGCCGCTGAACGGCGCCGCACTACCTGTCCGGCAAGCCGACTTGAATCGACTTGCCGCCGTAGCCGTACTTCTGGTCCCTGGCCACGATGACAACTTCCTTGATCTCGGGCGAAATTTTGACTGAGTAGAGGTCTCGTGTGAATGGTTGTTCAGCTTGGTGGTCATGCCACAGTTTGCGCTCGCCTAACACCGATCCGCTTGGCGATACAACGTGGAATCCATCCGCATATCGGGAAGCCGTGTCGTACGGGGACGAGATCGTCACATCAAAGTTGAACGAATTGTCACCCATAGTTCGCACCTTGGCGGACAACACGTCTGGAAACCGTTGTTCCTCCGATGTGCCTGGCTGGGCGGAGACTGCAGTTACGCCGCAAGCCATGAGCAAAGCGACCATTGCTGCGATACGACTTAGGATGATTTGGTATTTCATACAGACTCCTTTGGGGGCCAACCGTGGTGTCACCTGACGAACGACTGAAGCTAAACCACCTTCACCTGCACCAACTCCTTCCCTTCCGGATCGGTCACATGCACCGCGCAAGCGATGCACGGATCGAAACTGTGGATGGTGCGCAGCACTTCGATAGGCTGTTTGGCATCGTGTAACTGGTGGCCTTTCAGCGCCGCTTCATACGGCCCCTGGTTGCCCGCCGCGTCGCGCGGCCCGGCGTTCCAGGTGCTGGGCACGATGGCCTGGTAGTTGTCTATCTTCTGATCCTTGATGACGATCCAGTGGGAAAGTGCGCCGCGCGGGGCTTCCATCACGCCGACACCTTGCGCGTGGCTGGGCCAGGTTGAAGGTTCCCACTTCGTTTCGTTGAAAGTCTTCACATCGCCCGCTTTGATGTTGGCGATGAGCTGGTCGTACCAGCCTTGCATCGCGTCGGCGACGATCTTGGTTTCCAGCGTGCGCGCGGCGGTGCGGCCCAGGGTGGAATACAGCGCCTGCACCGGCAGGTCGAGTTTTTTCAGCGTCATGCCAACCAGTTCGCGGGTAAGCTCATGGCCTGAGGCATACAGCATCAGCACGCGCGCCAGCGGGCCGACTTCGACAGCCTTGCCCTTCCAGCGCGGCGATTTGAGCCAGGAATATTCCTTGTCCACATCGAGATGGTCGTAGGGCGGTTTCGGTCCGGTGTAGTCGAGTTTGGTCTCGCCTTTGTACGGATGCAGGCCCTGCGCTTTGCCCACCGAGTAGTCATACCACGCATGGCTGACGAATTCCTGTATCTCGCCTTCGGCGTTCAGGTCGATAGGATGTATCTTGCTCAGATCACGGTTCAATATCACGCCAGTAGGAATCATGTACGAAGACGGATCGGACATGCCCTTGGACGGAAAGTCGCCGAAGGTGAGGAAGTTGCCCACGCCCTCACCCTGCTTCGCCCAGTCCTTGTAGAAGCCCGCAATGGCGAGCGTATCCGGCACGTAGACCTGGTCCACAAACGAGCGCATCAGGTTGATGGCGTTCTGCACGGTCTGCAGACCGACCACGTTAACCGCTGTGCCGGAGTTGCCGACATTGCCTTGTCCGGGGTTGTTGGGGTCGATGCTGATCGCGCATGGCACACCACCCACCACAAAATTCGGGTGCGGGTTCTTGCCGCCAAACACGGCATGCAATTTCACCACGTCGCGTTGCCATTCCAGTGCATCGAGATAATGTGCCACCGCCATCAGGTTGGCCTCGGGCGGCAGCTTGTAGGCCGGGTGTCCCCAGTAGCCGTTGGCGAAGATGCCGAGCTGCCCTGCTTCGACAAATCCTTTGAGCTTGCGCTGCACGTCGCTGAAATAACCGGGCGAAGATTTTGCGTAACCGGACAGGCTCTCCGCCAGCGCCGATGTTGCTTTGGGATCGGCCTTCAATGCCGAAACCACATCCACCCAATCGAGTGCATGCAGGTGGTAGAAGTGCATCACGTGATCGTGGATGTATTGCGCGCCTATCATCAGGTTGCGGATCAGCTCGGCGTTATGCGGGATGTCGATCTTCAACGCGTTCTCGACCGAGCGCACCGAAGCGATGCCGTGCACCAATGTGCAAACCCCGCAAATGCGCTGCGCAAACGCCCACGCTTCGCGCGGATCGCGACCGCGCAATATGATCTCGATACCGCGCACCATAGTTCCCGCAGATGACGCGCGGATAATTCGTCCGGAGGCATCAGTTTCTGCTTCGATGCGCAAATGGCCTTCGATGCGGGTGACCGGATCGACGACGACGCGGTTGCTGACGGGCTGGTTCATGCTGAACACCTCATGTTATTTATTTCTACACTCCCTCCCCCTTGCAGGCGGGGGCCAGGGTGGGGTCGAAGCGGCAGTGTTCCTCGACTCTACCCCCATCCCAACCTTCCACCTGCAAGAGTGGAGGAACGGGTTTGCTCTTAATCCTTCATGAATTCAGCCAATATCCGGTATTGCACCTCTGCCTCGGCATTGTCAGTACCGATACCGGTGGCGATGCTCTCGCTGGTGCGCGCCATGCGCGCATGCATTGCCGCGTCCCACGCAGAGTTGGCACTCTGCTTGACACTGGCCAATGCGGCCTCGGCGACGAAGTGCCCGGCCTGGCTGTGCCAATCACACTCGGCTCCACATTGCGTAAAGCTGTCCACGCTGGCTTTTCTCGCGGCCCCAATCGCGGCATCAAGTTCTTCGTCGGTAAGGTCGGAGCGCATGGCCGTGGCGATCACATGTTTCACTCTGGCATCAGAGCACAGCGTCAGCACATTTTCTGCAAACCGTGCGCCAACCAGACGTTGTCCGGCCCTGGACAATTCGCTCAAAGCCAATTTGAATTCGCTGTCGTTGTTGATTGTCATGGCGTCATTCTCCTTCCACCAGATATTCGGCAAGTAGCTCGGTCAGGCCGAGCACTTCAACCTTCATGTGGTAATGCTCCAGACCTTCTTCCATCACGATGCGGCAGTTGGCGCAGGCGGTGATCAGCGTGTGGACGCCGGCGGCTTCGATCTGCCGCTTCTTGGCCTTGAACGCTTCCAGCCGCAATGGTTCGGCGCGCGAGTTGGCCGAAACGCCGCCACCGCCACCGCAACACCAGTTCATCACGCCAGCATCCGGCATCTCGCGAAAATCTTCCGCGACTTCACCTAGCAGACGGCGCGGTTGTTCCACCACGCCGCCGCGGCGAGCGATCTGACACGGATCATGATAGGTCAGCGGGCGTTTGTCCTTGCCCCTGGTCCTGAGCTTGCCCGCCGCGTGCAGTTCGTCAAGCACTTCGAGGATGTGCTTCACCTCGAAGCCAAATGCTTTGCTCATCAGGTTGGGACCTTCCCAGCGGATTGCGGTGAAAGCATGGCCGCATTCCGGACTGATCACGCATTTCACTTTCAGCCGCTCGGCCGCCATCACGATACGGCTGACGATCTCGCGTGCAAGATCGGATGCACCAATCTGAATGCCGCTGTTGGTCGCTTCGAAAGCATCCGCTGCGAGTGTCCAGCTCACACCTGCCTGTTTGAAAATACGGCTTAGCGCGGAAAGGTATTCGGGGAAATTGATGATCTCCATCGAGGACATCAGCACCAGATAATCCGCGCCTTGCTTGTCGACCGGCACTTCGATATTGGTCTCGGCCTGCACGTGTTTGATCTGCGCCTGCACTGCGGGCCACTTGATGCCCATCGGGCTGCCGATGTTGATCGCGCGTGCGGTCGCACCGATCATGTCTTCCGGCGCGTGGCCGGAGGCGCACATACCTTCGCGCATCTTGCGGATCATGTAGGTAATGTCGTTGCCGACCGGGCAGACCATCGAACAGCGACCGCACATGGTGCAACTGTCGTAGACCAGCGGTTCCCACTCGGTCAGTTCTTCGTCGGTCACGGGCTTGGACAGGCCGAGCATTTTCCCCAGCTTGCCGAGCAGCGTGTATTCCTGCTTCCACACACGGCGCAATGGTTCCAGTTTGTAGATGGGCGTGTATTTTGCGTCGCCGGTCTCGTTGTAGAACAGACAGGCTTCGGCGCACAAACCGCAATGCACGCAGCTGGAGAAGTAGCTGGCGATCGGCGTGTCGATTGCTTCCTTGAAGGCGTTGAGACCTTTTTCCAAAGTCGCGCTCATGACAAGGTCTCCATATTCATCTCAAGAAACGTCGAATGACTTCGTGTCTCTCGAACCTTCCAATTCCGTTCGTCCTGAGCCTGTCGAAGGAACGAACAGCGCGCTGTCTCCCGTTCATGGTTCGACAAGCTCATCACGAACGGAGAAATGTTCACATTGACGCTGCTCATGACTCGACCTCTTCCTGCTTCGGCTGTGAACATCGTGCCCAGTTGTCGGTCTCCAGCGTCACTCGCGGACGCTCCGATCCCCGCCATGCGGGGCCCCTCTCCGCTGCTCATGACGCTACCCCCTTTCTTCCGAAGAAGTCGCCGTTGTACCAGCGCGACACGAACACGGAAAAGGTGTGGAACAGTTTGGTGAACGGCAACAGTACCAGCAACAGTTCGACCGAGAAGATGTGCAGCGCCAGCATCAGCGTGTATTCGAACAGTAGATGGTGGATGGCCAGGTAGCCGGTCAGCAGCGGCAACAAGGTCACCGCCCAGGCCAGATAATCACCGAAACCGGACAGCATGCGCTTGACCGGATTGTTGAGCCGGTGCGCCAGCAGCACCGCCAGAGCAACTATCGCTGCCACCACTGATGCGTCGATCAATGCCGATGGCAGCGCTGGCCAGATCAGGCCAGTGATGCTGCGGAAAAATTCGATGTGCGGTGCAAAGAAAAGGATGGCGAAGAACAATCCGAGATGAAACACATAACCGGCGATGTACGTCACCGGTTCGCGCTTCAGCATTCCCGGCGCGGGAATCGAACGCGTGAACGTCGTACGCCAACCGCTACCGGGTGAATCGGTTCGCGGACGTGCGAGATCCGGTTTGCGGCTGAGTCCGAAGATCTCGAACAGTCGCAGCACCACGCCCGCGACGAAGATGATTAGCGCCCAGTCGAGCGCGCTGCCGCGCGCAATTGTCAGGAGATCGAGATGGTTCATTTTTCCTCCCGCTTCAGTTCCTGCACCGTTACCTTGGCATGTGCCGCGGTGGCTTTTGCCTTGGTGAATCGGTTGTACCAGGTGATTGCGACACCTGCGGCCGCGCCCACTACCGCGGCTTTGCCCAGCATCGCGGGTGTCACGGACACCGGCATCGAAAGTGCCTTGTAGAGTGGCCCGGCATCCCAGAAATCAGGTTCGGCACAACCGATACAGCCGTGCCCGGACTGGATCGGGAAGCTGGTACCGTCGTTCCACTTGGTGGTAGCACAGGCGTTGTAAGTCACCGGACCTTTGCAGCCGAGCTTGAACAGGCACCACCCCTGACGCGCGGCTTCGTCATCGAAGGTCTGTGCGAACTTTCCCTGGTCGTAGAACGGTCGACGATAGCAGCGATCGTGGATGGTCTCGCCGTAGAAAGCTTTGGGGCGGCCCAGATCATCGAGTTCCGGGAGGTTGCCAAAGGTCAGAAAATGCGTGAGTACGCCGGTCATCACCACCGGAATCGGCGGGCAACCGGGTACATTAATAATGGGTTTGTCCTTGATGATGTCGGCAACCGGGACTGCGCCGGTCGGATTGGGATCGGCTTTGGGCAGACCGCCGTAGGTGGCACAAGTGCCAACTGCGACGATGGCCGCAGCACCCGTGGCGGTCTCGACCAGCATGTCGTAGTTGCTGACGCCAGCAATGCATGAGTATCCGGGGTTACCAACCGGAATCGAACCGTCGACGATCAGCAGATATTTGCCGTCGTTGTCTTTCATCGCCTGCATGCGCGCATGTTCGGCGGCTTCACCGGAAGCGGCTTGCAAGGTGTGGTGGTAATCGAGGGAAATTAGATCGAAGATCAGTGTTTCGAGTGTAGGTTGATGCGAGCGCGTGATGGATTCGGTACAGCCGGTGCATTCCTGGAACGAGAGCCAGATCACCGATTGTCTTCGCGCTTTGGAGATCGCCTCTGCCATCACGCCGGCCATCGATGCTGGCAGCGCCAGCATCGCGGTCATGGCAGTACAGAACTTGAGGAATTCGCGGCGGGTGACACCGCGTCGTCGCAGACCTTCACCCACCGTCCCGGGTGAACTATCGAAAGGATCCGATCGTTTCATGCTGACTCCTTGTCTTACAACAATGGAATGCTCAAACATTCTGCGCGTCGGTCTACTCGCGGTCAATTGATGTTTCAACAAAGCGCGCGACAATGCTTTCTGCCTTCGCACACACTTCGGATAACGCTGCGGCAACCGCTGGAGAAAGCTCCCCGCCCCACGCCACAACGGCGGGCTGAATGCCGATCAGTGCGCGCTTCTGCGGCCAGCGTCCGCTCAGCATCGAGATGCACATCAAATCGATCAGCGCTACTTCATGCACGCTGCTCTTGCGGCTCTCGCCAAGAAAGCGATCCATAGCAACGCCGTCGAAACTGCGCACCGTACCGGGTGCCGAACCGAGTTCTGCGGCATCGATAACCAGCAGCGCAGCGCATTCCGCGATCGGCACCGCGAGCGTAAATGACAGGGTCCCGCCGTCGAGGAATTCCATATCTTCGCGCTGACCATAACGCGCTTCCAGCTCACGCATCGCCACAATGCCCACGCCCTCATCGATCAGCAAGGTGTTGCCGATGCCGAGCACGAGTATCTTCATGGTTGCTGTACTGTAATTCCTGGAAAGTAGCAATCGAGATCGGTCTCACCGCGCATCGCAGCGGCCACGCCATCAAGCGCCAGATTAATCTCGACTGCGCGCTCGGCAGTCAGAATCTCGCGGGCATGTCCCAATTGAGCGTAAAGCCAGTCGCCGGGAACAACATTGCCGACCAGCATGGTATTGAGACGTTCGCACTGATCACGACCTTCGCACCAGGCGAAGGCGCCGTCGGTTTCGATCACTTGCATGGGAAGCGCAAGGCACATGGTACCCATCGTACCAACTATTCATTGCCAAGAAATCACTCTGACGGGGTATATCAGAGGCGATCCGTCGGAATTGTACCAGCGCGGCAACTGACGCTAGACAGTGCGTAAAACCTGTTCGACGCGCTCGTAAGCAAAGCGATTGTTTTGTCTCTTTTACTTCCTCACCGTTTAAAGCAGCCGGCTGATCACAACGTGCACGGCAAACATCGAGATCAGACTGGCTGACGCTGAGAGCCGGTGTGATCGGCTATCGAGTGTCCAAATCTGACGTTGTTAGCCTCCGTACGGTCTGGTCAATATTCCGACAACGATATTCGTGAGCACGCCTAACCTCGGCAAAAAATTGCGTCAATCTAAGGTTTGGCGTTTGTCGTTTCCAGTTGTTGCACCCGTTTGGACTGCTCGACAATCTGCGTTTGCTGCGTACCGTACCCGCTGACCGAATATGAGATCACCGCGGAGCAACTAGCCAATCACATCGTTATCCAAATGCTGATGACCATAGTCCTGTCGCGCTGATCGTCCAGCGCCTTGTACAGACCGGCACGCATGGTGATCGGCAGCATATAGCCCAGCGTCATGTCCAGGCTGGCTTCAACGCCGACGGAGCGCTTGATGTCGTCGCGACGAAACACGCTATCCCATGCATTGCCCGCCTCAAAAAATGCGCCGCCGTGGATGCGTTTAAGATAGAACGGGCTATTGCCGGCTCCGCGCTCGAGATTGGCGATCGGCATGCGATACTCAACCGTCGCCAAAGCGGCGTTTTGTCCGCGATATTGATTGGCCAGGTAGCCGCGCAGCGCGACCTTGTTGTCTTCGCTATTGATGAGCATGTCTGCCGGCCCCACCCCACCAAGCTGATAAGCGCGCTGCGCAATCAGGTCACCACTGGATTTGGCTTCGTAGCCGCGCAACATCAGCACATGGTGCTGCAATGGCATGTCGATATATTCATGCCAGTCGACGCTGTATTTTTTCAGGTTGAAGTCGCTGCCCAGCTTCTTGTCGAGCCGCTCATAGGTAACTTCCACAAGACGCCCGTCTTCCGGGCTGATCGAGTATCCGTATTTTTTCGCATTGATGAACTGGTACGACAGCCTGCCGGAAGCAAGATTTCCCTGCGCCGGGACCGCGCCGTCATAGCCCGCCCAGGGTGGTATCGGAGTCAGCCGGGAAACGCTGTTGCGTTGGTAACCCACGGTCAGTGACTGTTGCTTGTCCAGTTTCAGCAGTGGAAATTCAAGCGCAACATCCAGCAGTCGCGTCCTCTCCACATAACTGCTCTGCGCAACAAATCCAACGCGCTGCTCCAGCAGATCCGCATAAGACTTGTCGATATCCCGCGCGCGTACCGTCAGGTTTGGATACCAGCCCTCGTAAAGGTAGTTCAGGTCATACCAGGTGCGCTGTTTCGCCGGACCGTACAGCGCACTTAGTGTATAACTATGCCGTTGCACTGCGTCTGCACCGAAGGTAAACAGGCCGGCAAGATGACCGCTATAGTCGCTGTAGCCCAGGTTGGGTAGCCACAGACGCGGCAGCAAAGTCGGCAACGGATTATAGGAACCTTGCTCGGTCTCCACCTTCTTTTCATTGTAGGTCATCAGCGGATACGGATCGCGATAGTCGGCGACGACGATGGGCTGGGTGTCATTCAAATCCAGCGTATGTAAATCAAAACCGCGCGAGCTATAGTCCGAATAGGCAATGCGCTTGCCGTCCGGCGAGATCGACGGCGTGAACGCACCGCCGAGGACGTTGCTGAGTTGCGATATTTTTTGGCTGGCAAGATCGTACTGGTACAGGTTGAATATGCCGCTGCGATCCGATGAAAAATAGATTTTGCCGCCATCGCTGCTCCATACTGCGCCGTTATCCATGGCGCGGTCATGCATCAGCGCGTCTACTTTGTTTCCGTTGCTGTCCAGCAGCCAGATGTCCTTGTAGCCGTCGCTCTGTCTCACTGACACAACAATACGCGTGCCATCCGGACTGTAGCGAGGTGACTCGTACTGGTTGTCGCTAGCGGCACCCAGCCAAATTATTTGCTCTTGGGTTGCTGGTACGTTGTTGCCCAGCATGATAGTGCCAAGGCGTGTCTGGCCGAGCTGGTTTGAAACGAATAGCAGTTTACTGCCGTCCGCCGACGGGGACGGATCGCGCGCACGCAAATTGACGGTAAGCCGAGTTTCCTGTTGTGCGTCAAGATCGTAGGAATAGATGTCGTTGTACAAATTGCTGTTGTGCACATATTCGACGCGGGTGAAGTAAATCCCTTTGCCATCCGGACGCCAGGCGATGCCCGACGCGGAAGTCGTCAGATTATTGATGAGTTTGCGATCATGCGTGCCGTCCGCATCCATCAAACGTATCGCCGGGTGTTCGTGGGCGTTGCTGGCATAGTACGCAATCTGCCTGCCGTCCGCTGAAAACGCCGGGGAAATATTTGTGTAACCGCCCTGACTGGAGGTATTTGGTGTCAACGCCCGCGTAGCGCTCAACCCTTGTGCGACTATGTGCTGCTTGTCTGCCTGATAGCGATGCGCCAAATCCTTTTTCCACTCCGTCCACAGCAGTTCATAGTTGTCAGCCAATACTTTTTCCGCAGTGTCTTCGACGAGAAACGGCCACCAGCGTCCGCTGTATTGCAGCGACACGTCAGCCAGCTTATCCCTTCCATATTTCTTCGCGATATACGCGGTAAAACTACCGCCAAACAAATAGGGAACCTGCCCTCCCGGCCATTCTTCCGTATAGTTGGCCGCGTGACTGATATCCGGAAAATTGTTCTCCAGTGTTGCCATCCGCAACACCATGTCGGCCGCCGGCGAGCGGTTGCGGCCGCCTGACGTGAGTTCGGTTTCCTCGTAGACAGCCAGACCTTCAATCATCCACACCGGCTGAAACATGTTCGGGAAATACAGATTGCCGAAAATACTGCCCAGCGTGTCCGGCAGACTGTTGCGCATATCCAGATGGACGATATGCGTGTATTCGTGGGTGATCAGCAAGCGCAGCCAGTCGTCATAGTTGGCGGCACCAAAGATGGACTCTCCGTAGGGTTGGGTAATGTACAGCGTGATCAGATTGTAGGGTAACGGTGTTGCCCAACCGTTAGCATCATCTATAGAATCGATCAACACCATATGGGTGCGATCATGCGGTTGCGATTTCATGCGCGGCACCAACCGGGTATGCACATCCTCGGCAAGCGTCACCGCTCGCTTTGCAAGCGCTTCTTCACCTTGATGGTAGTGAACCTTGAAGTGCGCCGAGGATAGCGTCATCCATGAGAACGACGGATCGGTCTTGGCAATACAGACAGGCAAATAGAACAGGAACAGCAGCGGCAGAATTCTCTTCAAATTATGCATGTATGTTATTCGGGCAGACTGTTGCCTGGCTCGAGCGAACCAGCACAACGTCCGTAACCCTTGGCGGTGGATGGGTACTTTGATCATACAAGATCATCAAGATGTGCGCACCTTCACTCTCACTGCGATATCGAACAACATGAATCGCGTGGCCGAGGTTCCCAACCACGAGCCTGTCCGGTTAAGCTTGCAGTCACTTACCATTCTCCGTTGCCCATGACCACCAATAAAGCCCAACAAATCCTTCGCGACACTTTCGGTTACAGCGCATTTCGCGGGGCTCAGCAGGCTATCGTCGAACATGTGGCTGGCGGCGGCGATGCGCTGGTATTGATGCCCACCGGAGGCGGTAAGTCGCTGTGTTACCAACTCCCGGCCCTGATGAGGAACGGCGTAGCTATCATCGTCTCTCCGCTGATTGCGCTTATGCAGGACCAGGTCGATGCGCTCAAGCAACTGGGCGTGCCTGCCGCCTTTCTGAACTCCAGCCTCGATGCGGACAACGCGCGTGCGGTGACGCGCAAGATGATGTCCGGCGAATTGAAACTGCTGTATGTCGCACCGGAACGGTTGATGACGGACGGTTTTCTGGAGCTGCTGTCGCGTCTGCACGAGAACAACAGCCTCGCTTTGTTCGCCATCGACGAAGCGCATTGCGTTTCGCAATGGGGCCATGACTTCCGTCCTGAATATCGCGCGCTCACCGTGCTGCACGAACGCTTCCCCGATGTGCCACGTATCGCGCTTACGGCCACAGCCGATGCACCGACACGGCGTGAGATCGTCGAACGGCTGGCACTGGAGCGGGCTAAGCAGTTCGTTTCCAGTTTTGATCGTCCCAATATCCGCTACCGTGTAACGCAGAAGAATAACGCACGCCAGCAGTTGCAGATTTTTCTTGAAACCGAGCACCCTGACGATGCGGGCATCGTCTATTGCCTGTCGCGGAAGAAAGTTGACGAGACCGCCGCCTGGCTGAAGCTGCAAGGCTGGAATGCCTTGCCGTATCACGCGGGACTGGACGCGACCGTGCGCAGCAAGAATCAGCAGCGCTTTCTGCGCGAGGAAGGCGTCATCATGGTCGCCACGGTGGCCTTCGGTATGGGTATCGACAAGCCCAACGTGCGCTTCGTCGCCCATCTCGACCTGCCCAAAAGCATGGAAGGTTACTATCAGGAAACGGGACGCGCCGGTCGCGATGGCCTGCCTGCCCATGCATGGATGGCGTATGGTCTGGGCGACGTGGTCTCCATGCGCCAGATGCTGCTCTCCGGTGACGCGCCAGAGGAGCGCAAGCGCGTCGAATTGCAGAAGCTCGATGCCTTGCTCGGCTTCTGCGAATCCACCACCTGCCGACATCAAACGCTGCTGCGTTATTTCGGCGAAGCGCATCCCGGCGATTGCAACGAATGCGATAACTGCCTGACTCCCGTGAATACCTGGGAAGCGACCCAAGCGGCGCAGATGGCGCTGTCTTGTGTCTATCGCACCGGCCAGCGATTTGGCGTGGCGCATCTCATCGACGTATTGCTCGGCAAGAGCACACCCAAAGTGGAACAGTTCCATCATCAACAGTTGAGCACCTTCGGCATCGGAAAAACATTGGCGCAAACGCAATGGAGCAGTGTCTATCGCCAACTGGTCGCCGCCGGATTCATCAACGTCGATATCGAAGGCTACGGCAGTTTGAAACTCGGCGAAGCCGCTCGCCCCGTGTTAAAGGGGGAGCAAGAAGTCTGGCTGCGCCGCGATGCCGATCCCGCCAAGCGCAAATCCAGCAAAGCCGAGCACGGCTCGCGTTTGCGCGAAGCCTTCGCCGGCGCCAACGATGATCCGCTGTGGCAAGCGCTCAAGGCCAAGCGTATGGAACTCGCGCGCGAACAGGGCGTGCCGCCCTATGTTATTTTCCACGACAGCACCTTGCTGGAAATTCTCAATCGGCGTCCGCGTACCACGGCAGAATTCGGTCAAATCAGTGGGGTGGGACAGGCTAAGCTGGCACGCTATGCTGCCCATTTTTTGGAAGTAATTGCCGACCCAGGTAAAGAGATAACGCAATAAATAAAGTTGGTCCCTGCGTAACCCATTTCCGACAACGGCAATAGATTAAAGTTAAGTTACCCCCGGCCGGGGGTTTACCGAACTGAATTAATATACAACTAGTTAAATTGAATACGAATTGAATGGAGCGTATACGATGAAACATGCTATGTCGTTGTTCATACTCGGACTGATCATAATTGTTCCATTGGTTGCAATCGCCGATAACTTGGAAATTTCGCTAGTATCAATCACCTCACGTGTACCCCCGGGAGGGACCGTTGATCTCGTTATTCAGACGCAGCCAAACGCAATCTGTGAAGGCGTAAGGAAAAACCATTTTGGCAGAGATATCCCCCTATCCAGAGATGGAAAAAAAATTGCCGGGCCCGACGGGCGCGTGAGTTGGTCATGGAATGTATTAAATGGCAACCATCCAGTTGGACGGCGCGATCTCACTGTTACGTGCATGGCTGGAGATCGACAAGGTTCACTTACGGCGTCCTTTGAAGTTAAACTCAAATAATCAGTTTCCGTTTAAAGACGCAAACCGGAATAGTGCGACCTAAGACAGCCTGGCACGCCAGCTAGAAACAGGATACTTTTTGTCTCGCTTGTCTACGATAAGGTCTAATGAACTCGCACTTTCAACTCTGACCGTTTCTAGTTGGCCGTCAGTGACCCCTAGCTCGGAAAATTTGTACGCTCACTCTCCGTCAGCTCAGTCGACGATCCAGAAGTTCACCATCGAAATTTGACAGCTACAACGCGGCCAATCGTCAAAGACGGCAATGAGTTAAGCGCACGCAGACGTGTTGTCGAGAAAGCTGCCGTTCGGAATGATTCCTGCGCCTATGACCGGTGACTATCCCAGGTAAAGAGATAACGCAATAAATAAAGTTGGTCCCTGCCGGTCGAGGTCGATGCGAAGATACTTTTTCATCGGGTAAAAAAAGTAAGTGCCTGGTGCAATACCTAAAGCGGGCGTGAATCCGCCAGACGGCTGCTTTCGGGCAACCTATTCACGCACATCTTCGTACTGATTCGTGTCGCATCCAGTCAAGAGCTCAAACCTTTCCTGAGTGTTGTCGAAAAGCACGCCAAAGCGCCAAATCATAGGCGATTTTCAGGACTCCACAGACCACCAAGGGGGCAGCCAACCAGCCAGCAGCAAACAGGGCACCTCCAAGCGTTGGACTAATTGCTGAAGCAAGGCTGCGCGGCACTGATGTAAAACTGGCGGCCGCCGCCCGCTCGGCAGGTGTAACGACAGACATGACGAAGGCACTCCGAGTCGGGACATCCATCTGTGAGAGCAACGCACGCACGAACAGCAGACCGACGGCCAATTCGATATTGGTTGCCATAGCGGCCAGGATCAAACAGACGCTGGACGGAATATGGGTGAACACCATGGTGTTGAGCAAGCCTATGCGCTGTGCCAGCCAAGGCGCAGCCAACTGGGAAACCGCCGTCAGGATACCTACCCAGAAAAAGAAAATCCCCGCAGCGGCAAGCGAAACATCGAAACGCTGGAACAGCCAAAGGGCCATCAGCGAGTTGATGACTAAACCACCGGCAAATGCATCCACCGAAAACAGGGCGGCGAGTTTGATGACGATGCTTCGTGAGGGGCCGAGTGGCGTCGGCGGCATGGGCGCCTCGGCAGTCGGTTGAGGCAAGCGTCGATAGAGCAGCCACACTGCGCCACCGATTAATCCATAGAGCATAAACATGCCTCGAAAAGCGGCCAGATGCGATACGCCGCTCCTGGCGGCCAGCCAATCCGGTATCACAGCCGCCAGCGCACCCAAGGCGGCGAACAGTGCTCCAAGCAGCGAGTAGCGCGCGAATAAAGCCGTGCGGGCATTGCCCTGGCCGGCCTCGGCCAGTCGGGCATGCTCAAGGGGCAGGAATACGCTGACATCGCCTGAACTGGGATTCATAGTGCCGACGAAAGCGATCAGGAGGAGTGGCCAGAATTCTGTCTGCATGGCAAAAGACAAACCGGTGGCCATCATCAGAAAGGCGGCTCCCAGCAGCAGGAACCGATGATGAAACCGATGACCCCAAGTTCCGATAGCCAAGGTGGCGAGCGCAGACCCAAGCAGAGTAGCCGTACTGAGTATCCCAACATCCAGTGTGCCAAATCCCAATGCCAACAAATAGGCGGGCAAGAGTACCGAGACATAACCGTCTGCAAAGGCACGCAACGCACGTCCCGCCAGAAGTGGCAAGACACGGTCATCGACACCGTCCGGCAGTAGCAAACGGCGGATCACTTCATTCCCTTGAAGCGGGCAATTTTCTTCAACGGCGTATCGGAACACCAGGCATAGAGTGCGTCGTACATCACCATGCCGTGTTTGAGCATTTCATGATCGTTTGTAAAGTTGAGTGTCATCCCCTTCGAAATCGCCAGGAGACCGGCGGCCTCTTTCGCCAACCCGGGCCGACCGCAATCGGCGGCACGCACGATCAGAGCCAACTTGTTTAAGGCGGTATTTTCGATTTTGTACTTGGCGATGAAAGCATCGAAGCTGCAGTGGTCGCCATGATGACCTGACTCGACATCGGGAACATCATAGGGAATGGCACCGGTTTCACAAGCAATTCGCATCACATCACCAGCCGGAACGTAGAAAAATTCCGGAGACTCATCTACGAACCTTGCCACCAACCACGGACAGGCAATGCGGTCGATCTTTGGGTGCTCACGTGTAATCCATTTCATTTTGCATTCACCTCAGGCAATGAAGGAGTAAAGAAGACCAAACACGGCACATACGCCGATTACTTTCATGATGTCCACCTTGTACTTCCACAGCGCAATAAACGAGAGCAACGCAATGACGACAGGTATGAAATCAAAGGAGCCTGAAAAAGGCGCTGCTTCTGTCGCCTTGGGCCAGAAGGTATGCCATGCGAAGAAAACGGCGAGGTTGATAATCACACCAACGACTGCAGCAGTGATGGCGGTAAGTGGTGCGGTGAATTTCAGTTCGCCGCGTGTCGATTCCACCATAGGCCCTGCCACCAGAATGAACAGAAATGAAGGCAGGAAAGTAAAGAAAGTGGCTACGCCCGCACCAGCAAGACCGGCGGCTACAGGGTTGTCGAAGGTGTACTTGGCTACGCCACCCAGGTAGCCTACCCAGGTCACAATCATGATGAGCGGTCCCGGTGTGCTTTCGCCAAGTGCAAGACCATCCATCATCTGCGACCCGGTGAGCCAGTTGAAGTGTTCCACCGCGCCCTGATAGACATAAGGCAACACGGCATAGGCACCGCCGATGGTAAGAAAAGCGGCCTTGGTAAAAAAGTCGCCCATGTCATAGAGGCTGCCGAATTTGCCATGGTCGCGCAATGCCAGCATGGACACTGCCCAGATCGCTACGAAGATCGCCAGCGTGATGGCGAGTTTGGCCCAGGAGAATTTCGCGTGTGCCGGTGGTGGTGTATCGTCGTCGATCAATGCGCGGCCGTAGCTCTTGTTGCTCGCGCCATGCCCTCCACCTGCCTTGAATTTGTCCGGCATCAGCTTGCCGCCGATAGCGCCAAGAATGGCAGCGGTCAGCACGATCCAAGGGAAATCGATCTTGAAAAAGAAGATGCCGATGAAGGCTAGTGCAGCGATGCCGAGCAATACCTTGTTCTTGATCGAGCGTGAGCCGATGCGCCAGGCGGCGAAAAGTACTATGGCGACCACGGCGGGCTTGATGCCATAAAAAATGCCTTGTACCGCTGGCACATTACCGTACGAAAGATATACACCGGCGAATATCGATAGCAGCACAAAGGCCGGCATGAAGAACATGACACCTGCCACTATCGCGCCGCGTACACCATGCATCAACCAACTGATGTAGATGGCAAGCTGGATCGCTTCTGGCCCGGGGAGCAGCATGCAGAAGTTGAGGGCATGCAGGTAACGGTGCTCGGATATCCAGCGCCTGCGCTCAACCAGCTCCTGATGCATCATCGAAATCTGTCCGGCCGGCCCGCCAAAACTGATGAAGCCGAGCTTGAGCCAGTACTTGAAGGCTACACCGAGTGTAGCGGCGGGCGGCGGTGTGCTGTCTGAAGTGTGTTGCCTTGATGCGTCCATGTAACTCCTCCTTGGAAAATCCAATTTAGAGCAGACCTTGGACGATGAATTGTCTTGAAGCGGGGAGGCTGCTTTACCCCCGATGTGTGACATTATCTATTCTTCAATAATAGTAGACAAGGCATACTTACGAACGGCAGCAAAGGTAGAAATTAATTCTTGTCGAATGTCCGGTAGCTGGCGGCCAGTTAACGTACTTGAAGTTCTGTGGCCGGATTCTGTCCGCCACATTCTCGGCCTTGCTGCCGTTCGGGAGTCACATGCTGGATGGCTGCATTGAGGCAGACTGCTGACCATGGAGGAGTATCATTACCGAAGATTCGCTCTCTCACATGACTCATCCTGTATCAGAAGGATCAGAATTTTTGAGCTCAGCGAACTTTGCGGCCATTGTGGGGTTACCCACGCCTCGGCAAGAGTGTCCAGCATCCTGTTGGCGAACTCTGGCGGGGTGAATACCTCGTCGTTGGAAAGATTGGCAATGCAGGTCAGTACATCAGGATTGCGACCGCGCAAGGTAAAGGAAACTTGTTCGCTCATGACTTCTTGTTCTCCAGTTTGAACTCATTGAGCAGCTTGTGGAAACGCGCGGCGGCTATCGTCATGGGCGCTTGATTCGAATTTTGTTTTCGGTGAGGACGACAAAGCAGCCAGCCCAATCAGCGATTTCGGATGCAACAGCGTTGATTGCTTCCAGCAGGGCATGGGCACCCGGTTCACGCAAACGCACCGGCAACAAACCGGCGTGTGTTCCGGGCGCAAATTGGCGGGTGTCGGAAAAATCCAGGTCCTGGGTGATCAGAAAACGGCCTTCCGTGCCCACAGCCTGCCAGATTTCCGTATCCGGTCTGCCGCTCAAGTGCTCATCGGGTACGGTGTCAACGTCGTGCCCATGCTGATGCAAAATGGGCACCAACCTCGCGGGCAGGTTTTCGTCGAGCTTGATTTTCATGCCAGAACCGGGGTTGCCGGCAAAGGCAGGTCTTCTTCTGCCGATACTGCCGCAAAGGCAACAACGGCGCGCACAGCATCACGGCTGAGCGTCGGAAAATCCAGCAAGATCTCCTCCGTGCTCATCCCTTCTGCCAGACTGGCGAGGATGGTGCGCACTGTTATCCGTGTGCCGGTGATGACAGGTTCGCCGCCGCAGATCGAGGGATCGCGGGTGATATAGGGTTTGTAGTTCATGCTCATGGTTTTTCTCCTTACAGGTTTCGCTTGATTATGCCAGTCCCATCGTGCAAATCAACTTTGGTTCTGACTGGTTTTCCTGTTCATCAATCACACATACCAGCGGCGGATTTCGGCACCGGGCAACCTGTCCAGCAACACCACATTGTGGCCCCACGGCAATTGTGCAGCAGCCTGC
>JBARHR010000194.1:0-4689 GCA_049799335.1 Gallionella sp.
GCACAGTAGCAACAAAGACAGTCTTGTTGTAAATTTCCAGAGCTCCTGTATTCCCAGAAACTACGACAGTAATATTAAATGTCGCTGGCACGCTGCCTCCGCCCCCACCACCGCCACAGGCGACCAGAACCAGCGATACCAGACAAAGAATTAGAGCATTGCGCATGTGATGAACTCCAGCAATCAATAACTTGTTTGCGATGCCGAGACCCTTCCCGACACGCAAATGAACTGACACTACTTTAGCGTAAATTGGCATTCGCTTGGGCGAATTTGAACTTCTTCAAGATCGACTATCGCTCGACACTGCATCAACCCGTCAGAATCGCCGGGTTAATCCGATACTGGCCGCGCTGGAGTCCCAGTTCACCTCGTTCAGACGTGCATATTCTGTCGTTCCATTCCGCAGGAAGACCACGTCCGTCCCCGCGTGCGCCTTCCACCGCTGGCGCTCCATCTTCAACTTCATTGTCCAACGTTCGTTGACCGCATATAGCGCACATATGCCCACAACCAATCCTTCGCCACCTGCTTGATGCGTGTAGCTGACAGGATGTGCAAAATCCGTACGCAGGTTCCAGTCCGCCTTTGCCGAAAAATCAACCAGATGGTATTCAATTGCGACGTTCAACGACAAGCCCCGCGCGGTTTCCCATTGCGTATCCAGACCCCACCAGGGACCCATCCATTGCGCCTTGTAACTACTATTGAGGCCGGCAATCGGCCCCAGGGGCGGCGATGTAGACGAGGCAGAGATGGTTTGAACACCATCCTTCATCGTCAAATTTTGCTGATGAATCGATAGCCCGGCGATCGGGATCAGGTCGACTTTGATTCCGCCCTGTGAGCGCCAAACTTCAAACGTTTTCCCCAGACCGATGCTGGCATCGACCAGGTTTCCGCCGGACTTGTTGCTTGAACGCGAGAATTCCTGGGTGCGATCATTGCCGTCATAGTCGGAATCCTGATTGAGTCCGGAGTTGATGAGACCGTATCCCAGCTGCGACGACAATCGCATACGGTTGGGAAAATTGACCAAGGTATCGAAGGATACCTGCGTAATGGCCAACTTTTTCCACGTGAGCTCTGACAGAACATTTACCGAATTTCCGGCAATATTCCAGTTCAGATTATCCTCGCGCCGCGCCAGATTTACGGAAACCTCCGCGGTCGTATCGGCGGCGGCTTGCAACGCCGGCAACAATGCCGATAACGATCCCAGTAGAACACGGTATAACCGAGCACGATTTACGAATTGCATCATTGCCGTTGTTGCGAGCATCGTCTGGTAGCAGCAGGTTTGGCTAATTTCACCGGTATGTATTCATTAACTCTGTTGGCACACTACCACGAATTGCGACTTTGACACTTAAGCCCCGCACGTAATGTCCTATTCGACCAGTGTAATTGTTTCGTTGCTGCGTCACGCGGTAATGATAAGATTGGCTGAAAATCATGCTTGCTTTTGGACATTCGGCTGTAACTCCAAACATATTTGACGAGGTAACTTGAGCATTCTCTGCATACGCTTGCCTTCCAAGTCCATCGCGGACGTCACCCCGAACTGGGTCGACCTGTCCTGCCCGTTCGCGCAAATTGCGCAGTCCGGCGCGATCGAGTCGGATGGCATCTCCGCGATATCTTCACTTTCGGACGTTATCGCGAAAGTACAACGCATCGTTTTGCTGGTATCCGCAAGCGATGTCACGATGCTGCGTGTCAAGACACCGCCACTTTCTGCATCCAGATTGAAAGCCGCCCTGCCGAACCTTGTGGAAGAACATCTGCTATGCGATCCGGCCGAGTGTGCGATTGTCACAGGCAACGAGGTTGACGGACTGCGTACTGTCGCGGTGATGCAGCGCGAGTGGCTGGAAAAGCTGTCCAATACGCTCATTGCGTATGGCGCGCGACAGATCACTGCCGTGCCGGCGCAGACTTGCCTGAATCTGAACAAAGGTCCGCAAGATGCGACCACTGCTGCGGCTTACGTATGGAACGACCGCATCGACCTGACGGTAAGACTGTCGGAATATCAGGGCATCGGCTTGACATTAGCGGCTGACGACAATGACCGGCCCGGTTCCGAACCTGCCGTATCGACCGCACGTTCGGTCGTTCAAACACTTGCTTCGCTTGTTCACAGGTCCCCGATCACACTGTATGTCGCTCAGAACAGCATCCGTGCGTATGAAGACGCACTGTCCGCATTACCTGAATTAAGCCAACGCATCACGATCAGTACGGACAACTGGACGCGCTGGGTGGGCGGCGCGTTGAATAGTCCATTGAATTTGCTGGCGGGCATAACTCAGGCACATGCGCCGAAAACCAACTGGCTCCCCTGGCGCTGGTCGTTAATATTCGCCAGCGCACTGTTGCTGATCAATGCGGGTGCGGTGAATTTTGACTGGTGGCGAATGAGAAGCGAGGAGAAGTCGTTGCGCATCGCGATGGTAGATATCTACCGGTCTGCCTATCCGAAGGAGACGGTGATCATAGACCCCATCGCGCAGTTGCGGCAAAAAATTACCCTGGCACAAACCCGTTCGGGGGTCGCCGGAGCCGATGACTTTAGCTCGATCATTGGGATCTTTGGCGAAGCCTGGTCTCGCGTCAGTTCTTCAGCACGATCCCCGCATGCCATCGCCGCGATTGAATTTCACGATCATGCATTGCTGGTGCGGGTGAAGTCAGCAAAGGACCAACTCAACGACCGAGGAGAAGATACGCTGGTACAGCAGCTGACATCTGCGCTGGCAAAGCACGACGCGTCACTTGAAGTGATACCCGATCAAACCGGGCAGGTTGTTTGGAAAATCAGGAGTACAAAGTGAAAACTCCGGACATGCTGATGCAATACCGAGCTTCAATACAGGATTTCTGGAACAATCGAGAAGTGCGGGAACGCAAGGTTCTCGCGATAGGTGCTGTGATCGCGATACTGGGTCTGATATACGCGCTACTGATCGATCCCGCGCTTAGTGGACGCGCAAAGCTGAAGCATGACCTGCCCGAGTTGCGCCAACAGGTCGCGCATATGCAGGCGCTGTCTCGACAGGCCGCGGCACTTTCCGCAACACCGGCACCCGTCGTGGAAACGGTATCGCGCGACAAGATCGACGCTGCGCTCGGACGCCACAGCCTGAAAGCGCAGAGCATCCTGCTGACCGGAGAATATGTAAAGATACAACTTGATGCGGCGCCATTTTCCGCCACATTGACATGGCTGGACGAATTGCAGAAATCTCTGCGACTGTCCGTAGCCGATGCCGACATCGCCGCGCTGGACAAGCCTGATCTGGTCAATGTCAAACTGACATTGAAACAGATACGGAATGAGTGATGTTCCGCCTGCTATATTGGTCGCTGGCTGCAATTGCCAGCGTCGCGTTCACAGTGCTGACATTCCTGCCCGCCGCGTGGCTTTCGTCAATGCTGGAAATGCAGACTGGCGGACGCTTGACACTGGGAGACGCACAGGGCACATTGTGGAACGGCTCAGCCTATATTGGCGCAGCACCAGGCGGCAACAATCCGGTTACGCCGCTACTGCCCGGTCGCTTCACCTGGAAGATTTCGCCAACGATATTTTTGGGCAGAGTTGACGTTGAGCTGGAAAATGCATCCGCGCTGTCCGAACCTGTCAGAATCAGCGGCAGCTGGACGCAATGGCAAATTAGCCACGCTACGCTTGCTCTGCCTGCGGAACGGCTGGCCGCACTGGGCGCCCCTTTGAATACGATACAACCGTCCGGGGAGATGCGCCTGACGTGGCAATTGCTGCAACCAGCATATGAGAACGGATACCTGAAGTTGATTGGCATCATGCATCTGACAATAAACGATCTGGCATCGCGATTGTCGCCGGTCAACCCGCTTGGCGACTATGACCTGGAAATGGACTGGAAGGGCTCAGACGCCAACGTGACGCTGAAGACACTGAGAGGAAAAATGCTGCTCGATGGCTCCGGAAATTTTCGCAATGGTCGGCTGCAATTTTCAGGCACCGCGCAAGCCGAAACTGGCCAGGAAGAAAAACTGGCGAATTTGCTTTATTTGTTGGGACAGCGCCGCAATCAGGGCGACAAGGAAATCATCTCGCTGGAATTCAAATGATAAATTATCCTGCTACAAATCTGCTCTCATACTCGGCTCGAATATCCTGTCGGGACCAACGGTGCTTGTACTCGATCAAGTCGTGTGTCGCGACCATGCTGCTATGTGCGACGGTCTTTGTGCAAACCGCTTATGGTGTGGAGCCGCCGTCGACCACTCCTGCCGCCGCAGCAAGTTCCGCAAACAAGGGAACGCTCAATTTCGTTGAAGCCGATATTGAATCGGTAATTGCGGCAATTGGTGAATACACCAACATTACGTTCATCATCGACCCGCGCGTCAAAGGCACCGTTAGCCTGGTATCGGAACAGCCCGTCAGCAAGGCACAGGCATTCCAGATGCTGACCTCGGTATTGAGACTGCGCGGCTACACGGTGGTAACCGGCAATGGCTACACCAAAGTGGTACCCGAGGCAGATGCGAAATTGCAAGCAGGGCCGCTTCAGTCAGGCTCAACCCGTGGCGACCAGATTGCTACACAGATTTTCAAATTGAATAATGAGTCTGCCAACAATCTGGTAGCCGTGTTGCGCCCGTTGATTTCACCCAATAACACCATCAATGCAAACC
>JBARHR010000195.1:0-8276 GCA_049799335.1 Gallionella sp.
ACTATATGGTGTGGGATTCCAATGGCGCACTGGTATTCCAGGTGTCTGGTATTCCGACTGGTAATGCGTTCTCCGCAACCATGCCTGTATTTGCATCTCCGGCACAAGGTTCGGGCATTGCGCTAGACAGATTTGACATCACCATTCAAGGTGCAGATGTCTATGGTCGACAATATTTGGTATTCAAGTAACCGGAACTGAACGATCAAGTCTTCGTTGTGTTCTGATGCTTTACGCCAATTCTGACGTTCCGCTTTCCTAGCCGCGAAGGACCGGTTGGTGTCGGGAGTGATAGTTCGTTTGTGAAAATTGGTTGCCGAAAAGCGGCACCTCGGCAAAAACAAATTTCCCTACGCCGAAGTGGCACTACGGAATTTCCCTTGTTATCACTATAGCGACATATCCGAGTCAATGCTTCGATTGGAAATGCTAATTCTTAGCAAGCGTCAATGCACTTTGTCATGCGAGGAACTGGACATTAACCGGGGCATTGAGGTTTTCTCGAAAGGCAGCATGCCCAAATAGCCGTTCATGTGCCGACAGATCGCCTATCTAGAAGTTTCGTGATGTATCAGAAATGTGAGGCATATCGATTTGGCCTGTCCCTGTCGCTTCCGTCTTTGCAATGCTATTCGCCTAGTCATCACCTTTTTCGGCAATATATTGCAGTTCTTCCGCATTTTGTCCGGAGCGTGCGAGGACCGCGGCTGGAAGTGAGGTGCTCGGTCATTCCCCTTCGCAGCTATAATTCGCTTCTGATTCCGTCTTGTACCAACTATGCGACCTTCTTCATCTCCGTTTACAGAAAAATCCTCGCGCCGGGACTGGCAAACCATAAGATCGTTGGTACCTTACCTGCTGGAATTCAAGTGGCGGGTTTTTCTCGCCATGAGTTTTCTGGTGTTCTCCAAGCTTGCCAATGTGTCGGTTCCGCTGGTATTGAAGCAAATCATCGACTCGCTGGACAAATCCAATGCGATGCTGATGGTGCCAATTTTTCTGATTGTTGCTTACGGAATCTTGCGATTGTTCAGCACGCTGTTTGGAGAAATGCGTGATGCGGTTTTTGCCAAGGTGACGCAACGCGCTATACGCAGGGTTGCCTTACAGGTATTTGAGCATTTGCACAGCCTTAGTCTGCGGTTTCATCTTGATCGACAAACCGGCGGTGTTTCTCGGGACATTGAGCGCGGCACGCGCGGTATTGGCTTCCTGCTGAACTTTACGCTGTTCAACATACTTCCTACGCTGCTGGAAATCGGACTGGTGGCGGCAATTCTGTTCAAGAAATACAACCCGTGGTTTGCAGTAATTACTTTTATCACGCTGGTCATCTACATCGGCTTTACCTTGTTTATCACCGAATGGCGCATGGTGGTACGGCGCACGATGAATGATCTCGATTCCAAGGCAAATACCAGAGCCATAGACAGTCTACTGAACTATGAAACTGTTAAGTATTTTGGTAACGAGAAGTACGAGGCGCAGCGCTACGACCACAATATGCAAAAGTGGGAATCTGCCGCGGTGCGGAATCAGACGTCGCTGGCGCTGTTGAATTCGGTGCAAAGCATAATCGTGGCCATTGGCATTACGGCGCTGATGTTGTTGGCAGCCAGAGAGGTGGTACAGGGGACCATGACGGTAGGTGATCTGGTGCTCGTCAATGTGTTCATGATCCAGTTGTATATGCCGCTGCACTTTCTCGGCTTCGTTTACCGGGAGATCCGGCATTCGCTGGCGGACATGGAGAAAATGTTCGGTTTGTTAAACGAACATCGGGAAATCGCCGATGCACCGGACGCAAAGTCATTGCATGTCGGCGCGGCATCGGTGCGATTCGAGAATGTCTGCTTCGCATACGCTGCAGATCGGGAAATACTGTTTGACGTTTGTTTTGATATTCCAGCTGGGCATACGGTGGCAGTAGTTGGCGCCAGTGGTGCCGGTAAATCGACGTTGTCGCGGTTGTTGTTCCGCTTTTACGACGTCCAGCGGGGAAGCATACTGATCAACGATCAGGATATACGCGGTGTGAGCCAAATCAGCCTGCGCGCCGCGATAGGTATCGTGCCGCAAGATACTGTGCTATTCAATGACACGATTTACTACAATATCGCCTATGGCCGTCCCGATGCGACGCGCGAAGAGGTGCTGGCTGCGGCACAATCGGCACATATACATGCCTTCATTGAATCGCTGCCACAGGGGTACGACAGTACTGTGGGTGAACGCGGGTTGAAGTTGTCGGGCGGGGAGAAGCAGCGCGTCGCGATTGCGCGCGCGATATTGAAGAATCCGGCAATACTTATTTTTGACGAGGCGACGTCAGCACTGGATTCGAAATCGGAAAAAGCGATCCAGGCCGAACTGCGCGCAATCGCGCAAAACCGAACCGCGCTGATAATCGCGCACCGCTTGTCCACAGTTGTCGACGCCGACCAGATACTGGTCATGGAACGCGGTTGTATTGTTGAACGCGGTTCGCATCGCGAATTGCTGGCGAAAAACGAGGTTTATGCGCAGATGTGGAATCTTCAGAAACAGGAAGAGAAAATTCATCCTGATGATTGATTTATAGAGATTTTAGGGTATGCTTCGCACATTGTTAAGACGATGTAGGTCAGGGAAATGAAAAACTGCTATTGGCTACCAGTGTTGATTGGTTGCGCATTTATCGCGCAGTTCGCGCACGCTGAATCCAGCCCGAAACAACACCGAACACATAAGTCGCACAAGGTGTCTGCATCGCACGGAGTATCCACACCAAACCTCCGCTCCAATATCGCCTATATTTTTGACGAGCAGACGGGGTCGCCGATCTACGAAAAAAATTCCCAAATGGTTGCACCTATCGCTTCTATTACCAAATTGATGACCGCGATGGTTGTGCTTGACGCAAAGCTTCGGATGGACGAAGAAGTGACGGTAGCGGCTGCAGATTTGGATCGGATAAAGGGAACGCGCTCGCGCCTGATGGTTGGTATGGTTTTAACTCGAAGCGAGTTGCTGAAGCTCGCGCTGATGTCCTCGGAGAATCGCGCAGCATCAGCTTTGGGGAGAAGTTATCCGGGTGGAACGCCCGCCCTGGTTGCCGCGATGAATGCCAAGGCGAGTGAATTGGGAATGGGCGACACTCAGTTTGTCGATCCAGCGGGGCTCAGCCAGAACAATGTTTCGACGGCTGCGGATTTGGTGAAAATGGTTGCGGCGGCGCGTGAATATTCGTTAATCCATCAGTACACCACTACTGCAAGTCACTCAGTAGACGGTTGGAGAGGGCGTGAGCTGCGCTTTAACAATACCAATCCATTGGTCAGGAACGTGTCATGGGATATCGGGGTAAGCAAGACAGGTTATATTAGTGAAGCAGGGCGGTGTTTGGTCATGGAGGCGAACATTAATGAGCGATCGGTGATCATTGTTCTGCTTGATTCCTGGGGAAAGCGCAGCCGAATCGGCGATGCCAATCGTATCAAGAAGTGGATAGAGAAGACACCCATGCACTCGGGTGACAACGGTAACGGATTGTAGAAAGTGGGTCGGTTCCGGGGTTAACCCCCGTCTTTTCTGAACAGCAGATGATTGCGGTCGCAAATATAAGGCCAAAGGATGTTTGAACTGGTTCTGTTGGTGATACTTGTCGTGCTGATTGTGGTCGTCATACGCGGTGGCAAGGGCAAGATGCTCGAAGCGCCAATCGTAATCCACGTTCCCGACCAATTTCATTTGACCGCAGCGCCACAATTGACATGGGTACAGACCTTCGTTGAACAAATCTCCAGGAAATTTTCACGATCAGGATTGTCGCCGGGCGAATTGCCGACTCAATACTATAAAGTTGACTATCATCACGGTGAGTCGCCATCAGACGGCATTTACCTGCTGGCGGTGGCATTACGCGGCGGCATGCTGTACTTTCAGGCTATCAATCCGCTACCCTTGATGGGCGACGAGGACAGCCACCTGAATCAGTTGAAGCTTTATTCCGGGGCGGTACTTGCATTGCACCCGCTGGCACATTCTGCGGGCGTAGACGGGATAATTCAGCTGAATGAGGCAGTTGAGTCTGCCGCGAGGCAATTCAACATTGATGTTAATCCGTTAATCGAAACAGATTGATATTCGGGATATCGGCAGTACGCGATTGTTGGCGTTTAACTCGTATCAAATGCAGTTAAGAAAACTTCCATGTTGAAGAAATCGGGAAAACTGAAAGTGCTGATCGTGGATGACAGCAAGGTCGCTATCAAGGCGATATCTGGTTTTCTTGAAGATATAGGCGTGCATCCGATGGTCGCCGATTCCGGTAGCGCCGCGATCGAGGTGTATCAGAAACAACGGCCCGATATTATCCTGCTTGACATCATCCTTCCGGATATAAACGGCTACGAAGTGGCCAGGCAGGTACGCAAACTGCAGGGCAGGGATGACTGGACGGCGATAATATTTCTCAGCGTGATGGCCAAGGATGATGATTTGGCGAGGGGAATAGAAGCCGGTGGCGACGACTATCTGATGAAACCGGTGGGTCGAGTGGTGTTGCAGGCCAAGGTTTCTGCAATGTATCGGCTGGTAAGAATGCAACGGGCGCTGGTTCAGTTGACGGGACAGCTCAATCTTGCCAACGACCAGCTAAACAAGGCCAATCTCGAATTGCACCGTGTCTCCATGACGGACGGTTTGACCGGTATAGCCAATAGACGACTTCTTGACGAATCGCTTGCGCGTGAATGGCGACGCTGTGCACGTATTCATAAGCCGATTTCCATCGTGATGCTCGACGTGGATCTATTCAAGAAGTATAACGACCGGTACGGGCACCAGGCTGGCGACGAGTGTTTGAAGGCGATCGCCAGTACAATCGCCAGTTCCGTTCCACGTGCCAGCGACTTGGCAGCGCGTTACGGGGGTGAAGAGTTCGTGTTGATACTCGGCGAAACTGATGAATCCGGTGCGCGTCTGGTAGCCAATCGTCTAAATCAGCAGGTGGCGAGGTTGAAGATCGTAAACGAGGGTTCGCCGCACTATTTTGTTACTGTTAGCTGTGGAATTTCAACCGTGTTGCCGAGTGACGACAAATCGGTCGAGCATTTGATCAAGTCTGCAGATAACGCCCTATACCTGGCCAAGAAGCAGGGCAGAAATACGCTGGCCTACCTCGATTACGGGCAGGGCGAATAGCTACCGGGCAGCAGTTGATCCAGAGTCGTATCTCAGGTTTGCATCAAGGAAAATAGCATGTGCGGACCGAGCAGATTTATCCCGATATTGTATAGGCGCTTTCCGGGTTCCTTGGGATCTTGCCCGTTAGGCTTGTTCCATACCACCGTACCGTTGACGTTCATGTTGATATCTTTGTGGCGGTAGTGCAGCACGACTTCGGAAGACGTGTCGATTTGTCGTTCAAGTTGCAAGCTGATTCCCTGAGATGAAATATTCAGCACCGCAGGCACGGCAAAACGTTCACCGTCGAAAGTAATATGAAGTTCGTCCCTGGGGGGCATCAGGAATTTTATTCTTTCTTCTCTGCGCTGTTCTTGCTGCGTCATGATTTTATCCCTTGTAGAGAGTGCCATAGTCTCGATGATCGATCCTGATTGCTTGGGCATCGTATTTGGCGTTTATCGATTGCTTCTATCTGTGTGGACGCCAGCCTGTCAACGCTACGATTTCTTTCGCATCGTGAGTGGCCAGCGCAATATTAGCGGCGTTTACTTTACTTGGCTATTTGTTGCCGGATATTCAACGAATGAGCAGTCTAAAGCAGCACCAGGTTGTCACGATGGATGATTTCCTCGTCACCACCGTAGCCCAGCAGGCTGGCAATGTCTTTGCTGGAATGGCGTGCGATACGCCTCGCGTCGCCGGCGCTATAGTTTACCAGGCCGTGCGCAACGTCAACACCATCTTCGCTAACGCAGGCAACCACCGCGCCGCGTTCAAATTCGCCAACCACACTTTTGACACCTATAGGCAGCAGGCTCTTGCCATCGCTACGCAGAGCCTTTACCGCTCCTGCATCGAGCAATAATTTCCCGGCAACCTGCAAATGACCTGCAAGCCATTGCTTGCGCGCGACGAGTGCAAGCGTGCGGGCGGTGAGTAGCGTTCCGATGGATTCGCCCCGGGCCAGTCGTGTCAGCACCTCAGGTTCATGCCCTGACGCGATAACGGTGTGCGCCCCGCTTCGTGCGGCACGCTTCGCCGCCAGTATTTTGGTGAGCATCCCCCCGCGCCCGATATGACTGCCCGCACCACCCGCCATGATCTCCAATTCGGCATCGCCTGCCTGCGCTTCGCTGACTAGTGTCGCGCTGGGATCCTTGCGGGGATCGGCGGTATAGAGGCCGCTTTGATCGGTCAGTATGATCAAAGCGTCGGCTTCGATGAGATTGGTAACCAACGCGCCCAGCGTATCATTGTCACCAAACTTTATTTCGTCAGTCACTACGGTATCGTTTTCGTTGATGATCGGGATGACACGCAGGCTCAGCAAAGTTATCAGAGTTGTCCGGGCATTCAGATAGCGTTCGCGGTCTGCGAGATCGGAGTGGGTCAGCAGTACCTGCGCCGCATGAAGATTATATTTGCGGAAGCAACTTTCGTAGGCTTGAACCAGACCCATCTGACCGACTGCCGCTGCCGCCTGCAGGTCATGTATCGACGTAGGTCGTTTGCGCCAGCCCAGACGTTGCATGCCCTCGGCGATAGCGCCGGATGAAACCAGCACGATTTCATGTCCTGCAGCGTTGAGCGTCGCGATCTGGTTTGCCCAATTACCAAGCGCCGAAAGATCCAGTCCCGCACCTTGATTGGTCACCAGGCTGCTGCCGACCTTCACGACGATGCGCTTGCTCTTGGCCAGTACAGTATTCATCACTAGATAACGTCCGTATCAGATTCCTGGGCACTTTCGGCGGCATCACGTAACTCTTGTTCGTTCATCGCGACGAGGTGATCCATGATGGCATAGGTCAATTCCTTGCAGCCTTCGCCATTGATCGCCGAAATCACAAAATAGCGGTCAAAATCACTGAATTCCTTGAGGAACGCTGCAACGCTGCCATCTCGATCTTCAAGCAGGTCTACCTTGTTAAGCAAGAGCCAGCGGGGTTTTCGATATAGCGCCGGGTCATACTTCTGCAATTCATTGAGAATTGCGCGAGCTTCGGAAGCCGGGTTGGTACCCTCGTACAGGGGGGCGAGATCAACCAGATGCAACAATACCCGGGTGCGTGCCAGATGCCGCAGGAATTGATGCCCCAATCCAGCACCTTCGGCAGCGCCTTCAATCAATCCGGGAATGTCAGCAATGACGAAACTTTTTTCATTCGATACCCGGACCACGCCGAGATTAGGATGCAGCGTGGTGAACGGATAATCAGCGACTTTGGGACGTGCCGCGGATACTGCGCGTATGAAAGTGGATTTACCGGCATTTGGCATTCCCAGCAGGCCAACGTCCGCGAGCACTTTCAATTCGAGTTGCAGCTCGCGTTCTTCCCCGGGTGTGCCGGGTGTGCATTGTCTGGGTGCGCGGTTGGTGCTCGATTTAAAGTGAATATTGCCCAAACCGCCAATCCCACCTCTGGCGAGCAGCACCCTTTCACCATCATGAGTAAGGTCGGCGAGAACGTCGCCAGTGTTGATATCGGTAATCACGGTTCCGACCGGCATGCGCAACAAAACGTCATCGGCCCCCTTGCCATAACAATCGGCGCCGCGGCCCGGTTCCCCGTTCTTGGCGCGGTGCATACGCGCAAATCGGTAATCGACCAGGGTATTGATGTTGCGATCTGCGACGCCGTAGATGCTGCCCCCGCGTCCGCCATCACCCCCGTCCGGTCCGCCTTTTTCGATGTATTTTTCACGGCGAAAGCTGGCTGCGCCATTGCCGCCATTTCCCGCGAAAACTTCGATTCTGGATTCGTCAATAAACTTCATGCCGCCTAACTAGATGATTGTTCTCTGGCCAATTACGTCTTGGCAAATAAAAAAGCCCTACCTTGCGATAGGGCTGATTCTGACAAAGTAGCGCTGCCTGCGGTGAAGACTAGCTGGCTGCTACGATGGAAACAGTTCTACGCTGTTGAGCGCCCTTGATGGCGAATACCACTTTCCCGGTGATCTTGGCAAACAAGGTGTGATCCTTGCCCATACCGACGTTTTCACCCGCATGGAATTCGGTGCCGCGTTGACGCACGATAATGCTGCCAGCGTTGATCAATTCACCACCATAGCTTTTGATACCGAGTCGCTTTGAGTGTGAGTCG
>JBARHR010000196.1:0-6244 GCA_049799335.1 Gallionella sp.
GTGCGCAACGGGGTGGTGCAAGGCGATCCGTTCGTCAAGATGGATGGCCAAGGTGTGTTCAAATTCGCCGTCAAAGTGTTGAGCGAGGTAGTCGAGGAAGTGCTCGAAGAAAACCATTTAACAGCGAAAGATATCAGCTGGCTGGTACCGCATCAGGCAAACATACGCATAATGGAAGCGACGGCCAAGAAGTTGGGCCTGAGCATGGATAACGTCGTTGTGACCGTTGCCAAGCATGGCAACACTTCCGCGGCTTCAATACCCCTGGCACTGGATACGGCGGTCCGCGACGGGCGAATCAAGCCGGGTCAAAATATACTGCTGGAAGCGGTTGGCGGCGGATTCACCTGGGGTGCTGTTTTAATTAAGTGGTAGGCGACTAGATATGACTAAATTTGCTTTTGTATTTCCCGGGCAGGGATCGCAGTCGCGTGGAATGATGGCGGGATATTCCGATTTCCCGGTGGTGCGCAATACCTTTGCCGAGGCTTCAGATATTTTGGAGCAGGACTTGTGGCAGCTCGTGACCGAAGGCAGTGATGCCGAACTTAATGCGACGGTAAACACGCAACCGATCATGCTCGCTGCCGGAGTGGCGGTGTACCGCGCTTGGCAATCTCAAAATGGCGCCGTTCCTGCAATCATGGCGGGCCACAGCCTGGGAGAATATTCGGCGCTGGTCGCGGCCGACGCGCTAAGTTTCAAGGACGCGTTGCCAATGGTTCGTTATCGCGCCACATGCATGCAGAACGCGGTGCCGGCAGGCGTTGGTGGCATTGCTGCCATACTGGGACTGGACGATGACGTCGTGAAACAAGTCTGTATCGAAGGCGCACAGGATGAAGTATTGGAAGCCGTCAATTTCAATTCTCCCGGACAGGTAGTCATCGCCGGCAACCGCGCGGCAGTGGAACGCGGTATGGAGCTGTCCAAGGCGAAAGGAGCAAAACGCGCCATCATGTTGCCAATGAGCGTACCTTCGCATTGCAGCCTTTTGAAAGGCGCCGCAGGGCAGTTGCGCGACTATCTGCAATCTATACCGATTAAAACCCCCGTCGTAGCCGTATTGCACAACGCAGATGTGAAGAGCTATACATCCGGTGACGAAATCAAGGATGCTCTTGTTCGCCAACTGTATTCGCCAGTTCGCTGGGTGGAAACGGTAAGGGAATTCGGCACGCTCGGAGTAACTCATAACGTGGAATGTGCACCTGGGAAGGTCCTGGCCGGGCTGAACAAACGCGCGGCGACCGATCAACAGGCGTTAGCCATCAATGACACCGAGGCACTCAGGAACGCGTTGGCGTTACTCGCATAAAAGGAGAAATAGATGATCCTGCAAGGGCAAGTGGCATTGGTAACTGGTGCTTCACGCGGAATCGGTCAGGCAATAGCGCTTGAACTTGGAAAGCTGGGCGCAACGGTCATTGGCACCGCCACCAGCAGTCAGGGTGCAGATGCAATCGGCAAATATCTGCAAGCTGCCAAAATTGCCGGCACCGGGATGGCGCTAAATGTCAATGATGCGGCGCAAACCGAACAGGTTCTTGCTGAGCTCCGCAGTCAATTTGGTGAAATCTCCATCCTGATCAACAACGCCGGGATCACCCGCGATAACTTGCTGGCGCGGATGACCGATGAAGAATGGGATGACGTCCTTACAACCAACCTGAAATCCGTGTTCCGTCTTAGTCGCGCTGTATTGCGCGGCATGATGAAGGCTAGACGCGGGCGCATAGTCAGCATTTCTTCGGTTGTCGGAAGTATGGGTAATCCTGGGCAGTCCAATTACGCAGCCTCTAAAGCGGGGATGATAGGATTTACAAAATCTCTGGCCCAGGAAATCGGCAGCCGCAACATTACCGTCAATTGCGTTGCTCCGGGATTTATCGATACCGACATGACTCAATCTCTGGGTGACGAGCAGCGCGCAAAATTAGTTGAGCACGTGCCGCTAAAGCGACTTGGTTTGCCCGAAGACATCGCCGCGGCGGTTGCATTTCTCGCCGGACCGGGTGCAAACTACATAACAGGAGCGACGCTGCACGTTAATGGAGGTATGTACATGGAGTAACTGCGACTCTGTACACTCAACCTTTTCAACGCACTTATCAGGATGAAAAATGGCAAAAACCAACTACTCTTTCGAGAAGCGACAAAAGGAAATAGCCAAGAAACAAAAGCAGGAAGAAAAACGGTTGCGCAAACAGGCTCCGAAGAATGAGGCATCCGAACATGCGGATATTCCCAGGGAAAGCGCGACGGACGATAATTAGAGAATTGCTGCCCGATATCGGAAAATGCAATCATGAATGAGTCCTTCAAGCTCGGGCGCGAAATCATTGGAACCTCGTGATCGCTCTCGGCGATACTTATAATAAACGTTTCCTAGAGCGTGTTTAGTCGCTAGACTTTGACCGGTTCAAAGGGAAAATACATGGTCACCGAAATTTTAGCGGGTAAACCTACTAGCCAATCCAAATTGTCGCTTGGACAGGTATTGGGATGGTTGGTCGAAGATAAGTTGGTAACTGCCGTTGATGCTGACAAACTCGCTAAGAACCGCAAATTCGACAACGCGCATCCCTTGATAGTCATCGGCGATCAGAAATGGCCAAATCTGCAGGCTCCCAAGAAGCTCCTCAACGCCGAATTTCTTACCCAATGGCTGGCGAATCGAACGGGGATGCCATATTTCCACATTGATCCGCTCAAATTAAATTTTGGCGATATCGCAAATATCGTTTCAAAGTCGTACGCAGAACGTCTGAAGATCATGCCGGTCAAGGTGGGCCAGCACGAGGTGACCATCGCCACGGCAGAACCCTTCATTACCGATTGGCTGAGCGAGCTTGAACGCGTCCTCAATCTAAAAATCCAGTTGGTGCTGGCGAGTCCTCTGGACATCAATCACTATCTGCCGGAAATCTACAATCTGGCGAATTCGGTTAATCTGGCCAACAAGGCGCGGTCCGGACAGGGCCTCGGTATACAGAACTTCGAGCAATTGGTTGAGCTGGGCAAGAACAAGAATCTCGATGCCAACGAGCAACATATTGTCACTCTGGTGGATTGGCTGTTCAAGTACGCATTCGAACAACGGGCCAGTGACATACACCTTGAGCCGAGACGAGAAATTGGCATCGTGCGTTTTCGCATAGACGGTGTATTGCATCAGGTCTATCAACTCCCTTCGACGGTAACCAGTGCGATTACCAATCGCATCAAGTTGTTGGGCAGGATGGATATGGTGGAAAAGCGCCGTCCTCAGGACGGACGCATCAAGACAGTGAGCGACTCGGGTGAAGAAATAGAGCTGCGACTTTCCACCATGCCGACCGCGTTTGGCGAAAAACTGGTGATGCGAATTTTCGACCCCGAAGTTTTGCTTAGAAACTTTTCCGACCTTGGTTTTTCGCGAGAGCAGACTGCACAGTGGGACAGTTGGACCCGGCAACCGAACGGCATCATTTTGGTAACCGGACCGACAGGATCGGGCAAGACGACAACGCTGTATTCGACACTTAAGCAAATCGCCACGCCTGAAGTCAATGTCTGCACCATAGAAGACCCGATAGAAATGATAGAGCCCGCCTTCAACCAAATGCAGGTTCAGCACAATATAGGGTTAGGGTTCTCCGACGGGATACGCACCCTGTTGCGTCAGGATCCGGACATCATCATGGTCGGCGAAATTCGCGATTTAGCTACCGCCGAGATGGCAATCCAGGCGGCACTGACAGGCCACTTGGTATTGTCTACACTACACACCAACGATGCGCCGTCCGCAATCGCACGATTACTTGAATTGGGCGTACCGGCATACCTGCTGAATTCCACATTATTGGGGGTCATGGCACAGCGACTGGTGCGTACTCTGTGCCTACATTGCAAGACGACCGGGACGATCAGTGACGAGGTCTGGAAAGAGTTGGTCAGCCCGTGGACGGCAGTCAAGCCCGATCATGTGAATGTTGCGACCGGATGCCTTGACTGTCGGATGACCGGGTACCGCGGTCGAACCGGAATTTACGAAATGTTGCCGTTGAGTAGCGAGATGAAGCGTTTGGTGGTCAAGGACGCTGATCTGGCAAGAATCAAGTTGCTGGCACAGCGTGAAGGAATGAAATCGTTGCGTCTAAGCGGTGTGGAAAAAGTCGTCGCAGGACTGACTACGGCTGATGAAATATTGAGGACAGCACCGCCGCAGTAGTTTCAGGACGACGCCCGGGACCAACTTGTGTATCAGGAGTGCACACGCTATGCCCAAGTATAAAACTAACAGATTGATACGACACGGCAAATTATCCGCTGACAACTTGTTTGGTATTTCGGGCAATTTTGATACAATGCGCCGGCTTTTTCGAACTTTAATTTCAAGGGTGGGAGATAACAATGTCAATTGAACAACGCGTAAAGAAAATCGTTGCGGAGCAACTGGGAGTGAACGAGTCTGAGGTCAAGAACGAATCCTCCTTCGTAAATGATCTTGGTGCAGATTCTCTCGATACAGTAGAACTGGTAATGGCTCTTGAAGAAGAATTTGAATGCGAAATTCCGGACGAAGATGCGGAAAAAATTACCACGGTACAGCAAGCCATGGACTATGTCATGGCACATCAAAAGTAATTTTTTCCGTTCGCTTTAACCAAATCGTTTTCATGGCGGAGTCAGTTTGTCTAAGCGCAGAGTTGTCGTAACCGGATTGGGGATCATATCCCCGGTCGGTATAGGTATTCCCACAACGTGGCAAAATATCGTAGCTGGTAAATCTGGTATTACCAAAATCACCCAGTTTGACGCCAGCGCGATGGCAGCCCAAATTGCGGGCGAAGTGAAGGATTTCGACGTTACGCAATTTCTGTCCGCCAAAGACGCACGTCGGATGGACCGATTCATCCATTTCGGTCTGGTTGCGGGCATAGAGGCACTCAAGGACTCTGGGTTGGTCGTTGACGAGCAGAATGCGGAACGCATCGGTGTAAACATCGGCTCCGGTATCGGCGGGTTGCCGATGATCGAAGATACTCACAATGACTTTCTCGCGTCCGGACCGAGAAAGATTTCACCGTTTTTTATCCCCGGTACCATCATCAACATGATATCCGGCAATCTGTCCGTATTGTTCGGGCTGAAGGGTCCAAACCTGGCGATGGTGTCTGCCTGTACCACGGGAACCCACTGCATAGGCGAATCTGCCCGCATCATCGAATATGGCGACGCAGATGTGATGATCGCCGGCGGCTCCGAGTCCACCATCAGCGCGTTGGCTGTGGGAGGGTTTTCGTCCGCGCGTGCACTAAGTACTCGGAATGAAGATCCTGCGACAGCCAGTCGTCCGTGGGACAAGGATAGAGATGGTTTTGTGATGGGCGAAGGCGCTGGCGTGATGGTGCTGGAAGAATATGAACATGCCAAGGCCAGAGGCGCCAGAATTTATGCGGAATTGTCTGGTTACGGGATGAGCGGCGACGCCTACCATATAACCTCGCCAAATACCGACGGTCCCAAGCGCAGCATGTTGAGTGCATTGCGCAATGCCGGACTAAATCCGCAAGACGTGCAGTATGTCAACGCGCACGGCACGTCTACGCCGTTGGGTGACAAGAATGAAACTGACGCGATCAAGCTGGCATTTGGCGATCATGCGAAAAAACTGGTGGTGAACTCCACCAAGTCCATGACCGGGCATCTGCTCGGCGGCGCGGGCGGTGTGGAGTCGGTGTTTTGCGCATTGGCTGTGCACCATCAAATATCACCCCCGACGATCAACATTTTCGAGCAGGATCCGGAATGCGATCTCGACTACTGCGCCAACACGGCGCGCGACATGAAGATCGACGCGGCGGTAAACAATAATTTCGGATTTGGCGGAACCAACGGCTCACTGGTATTCCGCAAGATTTGAACTGTTGTAGCGATGCTGGTCAATGGCAGGTCCGGTGATTTGATCAGCATACGAGACCGCGGCCTGTTGTACGGGGACGGCGTGTTTCGAACCATGCTGGCATGCGGCGGGCGTGTTCAGAACTGGCCCTTGCACTTCGAAAAACTTCTATCCGATTGCAGCAGAATCGCGATTTCATGCCCCGAATTTGAGCTTCTCGCGCATGAACTGGGCGACTTGCTTAAACATCACCCCGATAGTGTCATTAAATTGGTAGTTACCCGCGGTGCTGGTGAGCGAGGTTACCGGCCTCCTGAATCTGCGGTTGCATCGCGTTTCTGGGACACCTCGCCAAGT
>JBARHR010000197.1:0-2562 GCA_049799335.1 Gallionella sp.
AGATAATCCTTGAAAGCCAACACAGCACCGCTCAGACGCTTATTGCTGCGATGAACGACGAACCAGTTGCGTCGCAACGGGAAGTCTTCGACGTCAAGGACTACAAGCCGTCCGGCTTCCAGCTCCAGCTCGACGCTGTGCAGCGACAAAATACCCAAACCCATACCTGCCTGCACAGCCTGTTTGATCGCCTCATTTGTTTCCATTTCCATGCTGATGCGTGGCTGGACGTTGTGCTCCGCGAAACTCCGCTCCATCGCGCTGCGCGTGCCTGATCCGGGTTCGCGCGACAGGAATGTTTCGCTGGCGAGCCGAGCGAATTTGATGCGCTTGATTGAAGCTAGCGGGTGATCCGGTGCCGCGATAACTACCAGTGGATTGTCCAGAAATGATTCTGCCGAAACGTCGATGCCGTCCGGAGGCTGACCCATGATGGCCAGGTCGGTCGTGTTGTCTGCGAGTTGTCCTAGTACCGCGTCACGGTTGGCCACCAGCAAATTCACGTTGATTCCGGGATAGCGTTTGCAGTACTTGGCGAGAAGCTGCGGCGTGAAGTAGTTGGCGGTGTTGACAACTGAAAGCGTGAATTTTCCTTGCTTCAAACCTTTTAATTCATCCAACACAGACTCTATTTCTGACAGTTGTATGGAAATACTGTGCGCATATTGGAATAACTCCCGTCCTGCAACTGTGAGGAATATCTTTTTGCCCATTTGTTCCAGCAGCGGGAGTCCCACGTGTCTTTCAAGCTGTTTAATCTGCATGGACACCGCAGGTTGGGACAGGTATAGTTCTTCGGCGGCGCGCGAGTAGCTCAGGTGCTTGGCGACTTTTTCAAAGACCTGCAACTGGCGTAAAGTAAAGTGCAGCATGACGACAATATAAAAATAACTGTTGGTAGTATATCAAACCATAAGCATTGCTTATAGTCATTATAAAAATAATTGACTGTTATTTATAGGACGTTTCTTCTAAAGTGCGCCCCCATTGAGTCTTGGCACAATCATTTCAACGTAAAAAACAGGAGGAGTACGCAATGGATCAATCGAATCGTTATGCAGATCTCAGTCTCAAAGAAGCGGATCTGATCAAAGGGGATAAGCATATTTTGGTTGCTTACCACATGCAGCCGGCAACCGGCTATGGCTACCTGGAAGTGGCGGCGCACATTGCTGCCGAATCTTCAACCGGTACCAATGTGGAAGTCAGCACTACCGATGATTTCACCAAGGGCGTGGATGCGCTGGTGTACTTCATCGACGAAGCCAAGGGCATCATGAAAGTGGCTTATCCAAACGAGTTGTTTGATCGTAATGTGACAGATGGTCGTGCCATGATCGTTTCGTTCCTGACCTTGGCTATCGGTAACAACCAGGGTATGGGCGACGTGAAGCATCTGCAGATGCAAGATTTCTACGTGCCATGGTCTATGTTGCGTCTGTTTGATGGCCCGTCCATGGATATCACCGATATGTGGGACATCCTCGGCCGACCACGCGTCAATGGCGGCTACATATCCGGCACCATCATCAAGCCCAAACTGGGTCTGCGTCCTGAGCCATTCGCTAAGGCCGCGTACCAGTTCTGGCTGGGCGGTGATTTCATCAAGAACGACGAGCCGCAAGGCAATCAGACTTTCTGCCCAACCAAGAAAGTCATCCCGTTGGTCTACGATTCAATGAAGCGTGCCATGGACGAAACCGGAGATGCAAAACTGTTTTCGGCAAACATCACAGCGGATGACCACTACGAAATGTTGGCTCGTGCTGACTACATCCTGGAAACCTTCGGGCCGGATGCAAACAAGGTTGCCTTCCTGGTGGACGGATTCGTTGGCGGCCCGGGTATGATCACGACAGCACGTCGTCAATATCCAAAACAGTACCTGCACTATCACCGCGCAGGTCACGGCATGATCACTTCGCCTTCGGCAGTTCGCGGTTACACCGCGTTTGTGCTGGGCAAACTGTCGCGCTTGCAAGGCGCTTCGGGCATTCACGTGGGAACCATGGGCTACGGCAAAATGGAGGGTGGCAAAGACGACCGCAACATCGCTTACATGATCGAGCGTGATTCGGCTGACGGTCCGTACTACCATCAAGAATGGCATGGTATGAAGCCGACCACACCGATCATCTCAGGCGGGATGAATGCATTGCGTCTGCCAGGTTTCTTTGAAAATCTGGGTCACGGCAACGTGATAAACACGTCGGGTGGCGGTTCTTACGGTCACATCGACTCTCCGGCTGCAGGTGCGATTTCTCTGCGTCAATCGTACGAGTGCTGGAAATCTGGTGCCGATCCGATCCAGTTTGCGAAAGAGCACAAGGAGTTCGCTCGCGCGTTCGAGTCTTTCCCGAAAGACGCGGACAAAATATTCCCGGGCTGGCGCGAAAAATTGGGCGTACACAAGTAAGCTCAGTGGTATCGAAAGTAGTGAATGCCCGCCCCCACTTGCTGGGGGCGTTTTTTTCCAAGATTCAAAACCGTTGGGCATGTGAGGTTACATGACGACGATGGAGCAAAACATGACCAATGTGCAACAGTATAAAGTCCATAAAG
>JBARHR010000198.1:0-13668 GCA_049799335.1 Gallionella sp.
TTAAGCAGTAATCGCTCCGCAGCAAGAAAAAGCCGGCTTGCGCCGGCTTTTTCTTGCTGCTTTGGGTACCGTATCGAAACCCGAGTTTATTTCGCCAAACCCAGCACGAATGCAACCAATTCCTTGATCTCTGCTTGCTTGGTGCCCGCAGCGTCATTGGGTGGCATAGGCATGGTTCCCCAGTTTCCCGAACCGCCTTTGGACACTTTTACCTGCAGTCTTTCGGCAGCAGCTGCGTCGCCTTTGTACTTGTTGGCAACATCTTGCCAAGCTGGTCCAACAACCTTCTTGTCAATTGCGTGGCAAGCAGTACAGTTCAACTTCTTCGCCAAGGCTGGCATTTCGGCAGCATTTGCTGTTGCTGTCATCATCAAACCTGCTACGGCAATGCTTGCGATAATTGATTTCATTCTCTAGTTCTCCTGATTTATGATTGAAATATTCCAAACGGACTGCGGAATTTTGTCATTCGTGAATCGAACAATCCCATCCACTTTGCCTGCCAGTTTCTCTGACGGCGCACCACTAACGCCACTGTACCGGATTTGGTTGACAACATTCTTCCGGCTGCAAATCTTCAAAGGAGCCAAATGACCATTGGGTGTAACAGTCCTTTGTCCGAAATCATTAACTTACTGCGAACTCGCGCCGGAGTATCGTGAGATCAAAATATCTCGATCGGCACTTCTCACGATACCAGTACCAGCGAAAAAAAGCCGGCTTGCGCCGGCTTTTGAGGGTTGTTACTTCCGCTATCTATGAACGTATAAACATCGATATCGCTACCTTCTAATGCTGCTTATCCGAAATATTATCCATTCATCCGGCCCAATTACTTGGCCAAACCCAGAATAAAGCCAACCAGTTCCTTGATCTCTGCTTGCTTCGTGCCCGCTGCGTCATTTGGCGGCATAGGCATTGTTCCCCAGTTTCCTGCGCCGCCTTTGGATACCTTAACTTGCAGTTTGTCCGCAGCTGAAGCATCGCCCTTGTATTTGTTGGCAACATCTTGCCAAGCGGGTCCAACGACTTTCTTGTCGATTGCGTGGCAAGCGGTGCAGTTCAATTTCTTCGCCAGTGGCGGCATATCCGCTGCCAATGCGCTACCAGCGACCATCAAACCTGCTGCAGTAATCATGCTAACTATGATAGATTTCATTACGTTTCTCCAGAATTATTATAAAAACACCCATAAACTTAACTCGAAGGTCATTCCTTCGCCCGCGATTCTAAACAACTACGACTCCTTTGCATAGCCATCGGGTTAGCAGCGACAAGAACGGACGGTCCGCCACGATTGTCCGGAATGAACGTATGATTTGGTCGACAAACACAAATGTACGATGAATTCATCACGCGCCGCGAACGTTGGCCAGTTGATCCGGTTTTCCCGGGAATGCCGCGAAAGTGAATTGCCAGTTTCATCGCTGGATCGCGCTACCTGAAGACGACGCAACGGAGATGTGTACTATATTAATATATTACAAAACCGCCAAAATCTTGGTTAAAGACCTTATATCACTGAGCGCCCTGCCAAAACTGCGGACGGGAGATGTCGGTCTCGCCAATAGCCCCGCAGTAGCTGAAACAGGCGTAATAATGTACATTTGACTAATAATCGCTATTGTTGATCAATCCACTAACAGCTTACACGTGAAAACGATGACATCTAACCGTCCTAATCCGACCATTGATCTGACTCAGCGCTCTTTTACGGTACGATTTTCGAAGCACGATTCGGCTGATCGGGATCAACTCGATGGCTTCATCAGGGACATATTCCGACAGACATACGGTGCCGAAGTTAAACCTTCGAAGTCGTACCTGATGAGTCTGCGCGATCATGATGACGAACTGATTGCCGCTTGTAGTCTGCATAGTGCGGCAACCGAGAAGTTGAGCCTGGAAATCTACCTTGACAATCCTGTCGAAAAAATACTCTCGACGCTCACCGGGCAAACCGTGCAGCGGGGCGACATCATTGAGGTTAGCGACTTCTCTGCGTCGGAACTTGCGACTGCGCGTTATCTGATAACGGCCATAAACGACCAGCTTCACTTTACTTCCAAGCAATGGGCCATAATTAATGCACCGCCGAACCTACGTGACGCATTCGTTAAGCTGGGTATGGATCCGAAGATTATCGCAGATGCCGACAAGAACCGCATAGACCCTGACGAACTAAGACGATGGGGAAATTTTTTCGACCAAAATCCGCAAATCATCGCGATAAGTCGGATAGATCGCCGCAACAAGTCGAGAAACGGTCAGACATGAACCACCGGGCATTGGAAACCCAAGTGTCTTTCAAATCGCAATAAGTCGTCCTTATCTGACCAAACGTGCGGCAATGGTAGAATCCGGGACATGCTCAACGAACGCGCGCAAATTCTTCTCAAAACTCTGGTAGAACGCTACATCGCCGATGGTCAACCGGTTGGCTCGATCGCTTTGCGGCAATATTCCGGTCTGGGAATAAGTTCCGCCACCATACGAAACGTTATGGCCGATCTTGAAGAGCTTGGACTGGTTAGCAGCCCGCACACGTCGGCTGGCAGAATTCCCACTGGTCTTGCTTATCGCCTGTTTGTCGACACCATGCTGGTTACCCGACCGCCAGACAGCACCCATGTGCAACATATGGAAAACCAGCTACATCCGGACAATCCGTCACGATTGCTAGCGCAAGCTTCAAACATTCTATCGGATTTGACCCAATTTACAGGAGTCGTCGCGACGCCGAGGCGTACCGCTATCACGGTCCGTCAGATCGAATTTTTGCGTCTTGCTGAAAAACGTGTGCTGCTGATCATAGTCATGCCGGACGGCGAAGTTGAAAATCGGGTTTTGCTGATGAATCGCGATTACACTCAATCACAGCTTGTTGAGGCGGGCAATTTTCTTAGCCAGAATTACAATGGCTGCAGTTTTTCACAAATACGCGACCGGTTAAGCACTGAGTTGCAGCAACTACATCAGGATATGGGAGCGCTAATGGCTGCGGCATTGTCCGCAGGAGACGATGCGGAGGCAAAGAACTCTCGAGACTACGTCATCAGTGGTGAACACAACCTATTGCACGTGCAGGATTTTTCCACCGACATGAACCGCATGCGCAACTTGTTTTCACTGTTCCAGCAAAAAACAGATTTATTGCAACTGCTTGAAGCGAGCCGCCATGGTCAGGGCATCCATATTTTTATTGGAAGCGAATCAGGTCTGGCGTCTCTGGACGAATGCAGCGTAGTAACCGCACCCTATTCTGCGGATGGAAGGATTATTGGCACGTTGGCCGTCGTTGGTCCAAAACGTATGAATTATGAGCGCGTCATTCCCATCGTGGACATCACGGCGCGCCTACTGGGAAATGCGTTATCGCAAAACCCGAATTGACAACATCGAAGCTGAGGATTTAATTAATGCGTTATCACACTGAACCAGAGTACAAACACGGCACCCCGGAAAAGACTGGCATACTGCTGATCAACCTTGGTACACCGGACGCGCCCACAGCCAAAGCAGTGCGGCCCTATTTGAAGCAATTTCTAAGCGACCCGCGCGTTGTGGAAATCCCCAGGCTGATATGGTGGTTTATTCTGAACGGGATCATATTGAACGTTCGCCCGAAAAAATCTGCCGCAAAATACGCAACCGTCTGGACCGAGGAAGGTTCGCCACTCCGGGTTCATACCGAGAAGCAGGCCGCATTGCTTCAAGGTTATCTAGGGGAGCGCACCAATGCGCCGTTTGTAGTGGACTTTGCAATGCGCTACGGAAATCCTTCAATCTCGAGCGCCTTACGTAATCTGACAGAGCAGAATTGCCAGCGTATATTGGTAGTGCCGATGTATCCGCAGTATGCAGCAAGCAGCACCGCAACGGCATTCGATGGCGTCTTTGAAGAGCTGCGCAAAATGCGCAACACACCCGCACTGCGTACCATCCGGAATTATCATGACCATCCCGGCTACATCAAGGCACTGGCAAACAACATCAACGAATACTGGATGAAGAACGGCAGGCCTGACAAACTCGTAATGAGTTTTCACGGCGTACCCCAATATACCTTGGAGAAAGGCGATCCATACCACTGCCAATGTCACAAGACTGCGCGCCTGTTGGGCCAGGAACTCGGGCTGAAAGCCGATCAATACTTGCTGAGTTTCCAATCGCGATTTGGCAAAGCGGAATGGATCAAGCCATATACAACCGCAACATTATTGGAGCTAGGCAAACAAGGTACCAAGCGAGTGGACGTGGTTTGTCCCGGGTTCGTTGCAGACTGTCTTGAAACGCTGGAGGAAATAGCGCAGGAAGGGAAGGAAGATTTTCAGCACGCCGGCGGCGGCGAATACAACTATATTCACTGCCTCAACTCACGTAACGACTGGATGCACGCGTTAACCGACCTCGTGATGGACAATTTGCATGGTTGGCTCAACGAGTCGAATTTGCCTGAATATGCGCAAAGCAAAGCGCGTGCGCTGGCTCTGGGAGCCGTCAAATAGGCTGCGGCGCGATCGCACCTGGGCCTCAGGATGACAACTTGATGAAGTGTTCTCGGTAGTGTTTCATTTCGTTGATAGACTCGTATATATCTGCAAGCGCTTCGTGCTTGCCGTGTTTTTTTATTCCTTGTGCGATCTCCGGTTTCCAACGTTTCGCCAGTTCTTTCAGAGTGCTGACGTCGAGGTTACGGTAATGAAAATAGTCCTCAAACTTTGGCATCCACCGTGCCAGAAAGCGTCGATCCTGACAAATCGAATTTCCGCACATCGGCGAGGTACGTGCTGGAACATACTCTTTCATGAATTCGACCATCTGTGACTCAACCGTCACCTCATCCAACGCAGAGGCTTTTACCTTGTCGATCAATCCGGATTTGGCATGCGTTGATTTGTTCCATGCGTCCATAGCGTCGAGTACGCTGTCAGGTTGGTATAAAACCAGAACCGGTGCCTCCGCGACCGTCTCGAGATTGCTGTCGGTAACTACCAGAGCCACCTCGATTACCCTGTCCGTATCGGGGTTTAGTCCGGTCATTTCCATGTCTATCCAGATAAGATGATTCTGATTTTGTGCCATAATTCACGCGCATAATTTTGAACGACAGAGCAGCTATTGTGTCACAACACAGCAGCGGATTGCTGCAAAATTGATCAAACCAAGTTCACACTTGCCTGGAAATAGTTAAGTTCAACTGATGACTGATGTAATGTTCACAACAATATTCATTGCCGCGCTTGCGCTGACCACGCTAGCCAAATTATGGTTGGCAAACCGACATCTCGCGCATATTGCCGCACACCGATCAGCGGTTCCGCAGGCATTTCTCGAAAGCATAGAACTCGTCGACCATCAGAAGGCAGCGGATTACACTTCGGCGAAGACCCGATTCGGAATAATAAATGTCCTGTTCGATTCGGCTTTGCTGGTTGCGTTCACCCTGCTTGGCGGGATCCGGGCGATTGACGCGGTTGCGAGTTCATTATTCAGCACATCATTGGCAAAAGGGCTGGCGACCATCGTTGCGGTATTGGTCCTCACATCTCTTCTGGAAACCCCGTTCAATCTGTACCGCACATTCATCATCGAAGCGCAGTACGGATTCAATAAGACTTCAGTTTCACTGTATGTAACTGATGCGCTTAAGGGCCTGCTAATTGGTGCAATTCTTGGATTACCTTTGCTGTATGGAGTATTGTGGCTGATGGAGCGTATGGGTGAGTATTGGTGGTTTTATGTGTGGTTGCTATGGGTGAGTTTCAACCTGCTCATTTTGTTCGTTTACCCCACGTACATCGCGCCAATGTTCAATAAATTCACGCCATTGCAAGACGACGCCATGAAGACACGTATCGATGCACTGCTCAAACGTTGTGGATTTGCGGCGCAGGGTTTGTTCGTGATGGACGGCTCCAAGCGCAGCGCGCACGGCAATGCGTATTTCACCGGTTTCGGCAAATCCAAACGCATCGTATTTTTCGATACGCTGCTAGAGCGGCTGAACGGAGAAGAAATTGAAGCCGTGCTCGCGCACGAACTGGGGCATTTCAAACGTCGGCACGTAACCAAGCGTATTGCGCTGACCTTTGCCATGAGTCTTGCGTTCTTGTGGATGCTGGGTCAATTGCTGCACACAGAGTGGTTCTTCCAGGGATTGGGCATCAACGCCGGTTCAACGGCGCTAGGACTGTTGCTATTTTTCTTGATACTGCCGACTTTCAGCTTTTTGTTGCATCCGCTGTTATCCGCCTATTCGCGCAAGCACGAATTTGAAGCAGACAGCTACGCTGCGAAGCAGACTGCGGCCAGAGATTTGATTAATGCGCTGGTAAAAATGTACCAGGACAACGCATCCACGCTTACTCCTGACCCGCTTTATTCGAAGTTTTATGATTCACATCCGCCGGCCATGCTACGTATTGCGCGATTGCAGACTCTATAGGGAGATTCACATGAAAGTTCTATCCACACTCATCTTGCTGACTGTTGCGGCCACTGCGATGGCCAATCCTTTTCCAGAAGGAAATGCAACAGCCGGACAGAAATTGTTTGAAAAAAATAAGTGCAATAGCTGCCATGACACCATGATGGGCGGTGACGGTTATAAAATATTCACCCGTGTCAATCACAAGGTGACCAGTGCACCCGAACTCATCGCCCAGATCACGGTTTGCAGCGGAAATGTTGGCGCCAACTTTACCGCCCAAGACAAACAAAATATCGGCGCCTACCTAAACCACTATTACAAGCTGGATTAGCGCTGGTTGGTTCCCGTATGAGCGCGCTTGTCAATAAGCACTGCCGGCTTGGTAAAACGGACAAAGGTCCGCTTGGTCAGGCCATGATCAGCAACCTGATGGAGCAGCTTGACGGCTGGGAATTGTCTGACCAATCAATAACCAGGACCTACCGTTTCAACGACTATTATCAAACCATCTCATTCGTGAATGCCATCGCATGGATCGCACACACGGAAGATCACCACCCGCAATTGACTGTCAGTTACAACAGTTGCAAAGTTGAATACTCCACCCACGCTGCAAACGGACTGACGGAAAACGATTTCATCTGCGCATCCAAAGTAGATGCGGTTTTCGGATCGACTACTTGAAACGAAAAGCCGGCCTTGCGCAGGACCAGCTTTTCAGCGGACAAGTCGTGGCTGCCTTTGGTCGCCAATATTTGGTTGAATTAGCGAATGGCAATACGATCGCATGCTTGACCCGCGGCAAGAAGAGCGAGGCTGCGTGTGGCGATATTGTCCAGATAAGGTCCACCGAAGACCGGACAGACGAAACCTCGTCCCGCATTGAATCACAGATTACAGGAGTACCGACCGCGTCCAAGGAGGATTCAGTGGCGCAGGGAGTGATAGAAAACATCTCACCGCGCAGTTCATGTCTGCATCGCTCCGATGCCTACCGTGCAAAAATGGTTGCTGCAAATGTCACGCAAATTATCGTGGTAGTCGCTGCCGAACCTTCATTTAGCGACGAGCTTCTGGCGCGCTGTCTGATAGCCGCTTTTGACCAACAGTTAGAAGTACTAATCGTGTTGAACAAATGTGACCTGCATACTGCGGCAGAATATGCCCGCGCGCGGTTATCACCCTACGCTGCGATCGGCTACCGGGTGCTGGAGCTCAGTGCCATGCAAGACATTTCCTCGTTGCTTCCGAGGCTAAGGGACCACAGCAGCGTGTTGGTTGGGCAATCAGGTATGGGGAAATCTACATTGATTAATGCGCTGTTACCCGACGCACATGCAGCTACCAGGGAAATTTCGCGTGTACTGGATTCCGGCAAACACACGACCACCCATGCACGGCTCTATCGGATTGACGCATCAAGCAGCCTGATTGACTGTCCTGGTGTTCAGGCATTTGGCCTGCATCATCTGAGCTTTGGTCGAATAGAGCAGGGATTTGTCGAATTTGCAAAATACCTTGGGCTATGCAGGTTTCATGATTGCCGCCACCTGCATGAGCCCGGCTGCGCTTTAATCAATGCGGTAACCCTCGGGAGGATCAATGCTCGCAGGTTGGAGTTGTTCCAGCACATTACCACCACGCGGTCCTGATTCGAATCGCTGCAATGCGATCTTAAAGTGAAAAGGCCGTCCAATGGACGGCCCTTTCATTTTCTACACTTTACTATTACTTGTTGTGGCAGGTCAGGCAAACTTTGCTGGTATCGGTGTTTTGCTTACGCAGGAAAGTCTTGTTGAACACCGTGTTCGTTCCAGGGCCGCCAGACGGAACACCATGTGGGTCATGGCAGGATGCACATTCCACCTTGCCGTCGTACAACCGAATTTCGGCCTTGTCCATTCTGCCATTCACAGAATCATTGTTCTCAAAATACAGTGATGAACCCTGCACATTGTTAGGCTTGTTCCAGTCGCTTCCTGGCGTATTGGCCAACGCGATCGGGAAATCAATTCCGACTGGGTGGTCGTTACGCAGATCGGTGCCGATCAGGAAGGTGCTCATGTCTATGACGTTGTTTGCACCAGCACTAGCCTGATTTACAAAACCGGTAGTTGAGTGGCAAGTCAAGCAACCAACGTTATCACTACCGGTACCGTTACCAGTTGTATAACCAGCAGGAATAGCTCCATAGCCCGGATAGGGGATTCCCGGGAAAACTAAAGGGGGTTGTCCGGGAATTGGATTTGGATATGTAATCGGCGGAATGATGATCCCAGGGATTACGCTTGACGACGCAGTACTGTTCAAACCCTGATGCTGCTGTGGAGGGATGGAACCGGCCGGTGGTTGCTTCCAAGTATCCAGAAAGGCTACGTTCTGACTGGTCGCCTGAGAAAGCAGACCCATACCGGAACCCGGCATGTTGATGATCGAGTCAACAGCCGTCTGACCGTCGTGGCACGACAAACAGGTCAACGACGCCGAGCCTGGCTGGGATACGTGTCCCATAAGTGAGGTCGTACCAAGTTGATCGTAAGTTTGATAGTTGGTGGCGCGAATAGTACGGTTCCACAACGGTGCCTTCAATCCATTTGCCAAGTTCGCACCGTGAGGTGTGTGGCAGTAGACGCATACTTCACCATAGTTGTTGCGTACGCCATCCATGGCGATATGCATACCGCCCTGGGTCAGATTATGGCGCGTATTGGCAATGCTTCCAACATTAGTAAATCCGGTAACGATGCCCGGGTTTTGTATGGCCGACCATGCCGAATAGCTGATGCCCAGTGCGGCTACCGCAAGTACGGCCAAACTGAGCTTTCTACGATGGCATGTTATGCTTTTCGAAGTTTTAATCACGATTGCACCTTTAGTTTAAAGTAGTAATACAAAAATTTCCTTAACTTTGCTTTCCCAATAGTATTTGCGCAATATCATTTATGGGCGCGCAGTTCAACATTCCGTATCACTACAAGCACATTATGTGCCAATACTCATCTAGTTGTTTTGTATGCGATAAGGGTTGCCCATTCTACAACCGCCTTCCCGTTATAGGGAATTTCTCCCGCCTCAATTTCCTAAGAATGGGATTTTGTACCTGACTGATAAAATTGACTATTCTGAGGTTTCCACTCAATCGTCGACCGCACCCACTTGGCCCTCATACGCCGCCATGAAGAAAGTCAGGGGTGCTTCGTACCGGGGTCAAGGGATCACTTCTTTGCATCCTCCTTAATTTGGTACTCCTTCAGCATTTGCTCGCCTTCTGCGTCGCTCAGGTGCTTAAAAACTTCAACTTTGTTATATACCTGATCACCGACATAAACGTAGCCTTTCTCATCGACTGCAATACCGTTCAACATACCGTAAACACCCGGGTGACTTTCCAAACCGCCCTGACCAACCGACATCAGTAACTCACCTTTAGAGTTGAATATCTGGAAATTGTTGAAACTGGCGTCGGTGACATAAACCAGCCCGTCACCATCCACCGCGATGCCGCGGGGACGGGCAAAATGACCAAATTCCTTTCCGGCCTTTCCCCAACTCAGCAAGAATTTCCCGTCACGATCAAATGCCTGCACCCGGAAATTACCGGAATCCAGAACATAGACTGTGCCATCGGGCGCAACGGCACATTGCGTAGGCACGTTGAATTGGCCAGGTTCGATACCACGGCTACCAATCACATTGGGTTGCGTGGAACCAACGCTATAAATTAGCAAGCGGTGTTTGGTGCTTTCATTGAATGAGCGGTCGATCACATACACTTTGTCAACGTTTGGGCTGACACAAACGCCGGTAGGGCGTTCCAGATCTTCGGGATTGCCAATGGAACCCAGAAACAACCCAAGATTGTCGAAAACCATGATCTTGCGCAATTTTGAATCGGCGACATAGACGTTCATGTCCTTATCAACCGCCAGCCCGGCAGGCTTGCCAATTTTGTTGGGCTCTCTGACGCCAAATCGAAATATTCTGCGACGGACAAGATCAAACACGACGACGCTATTGGTGCCGCTGTTAGCAATATAGACCTTGCCTTGTTTGGAAACGATCGCAGACGGCTTGTCGAGCAACTGTGCGCTGGGTATCGCTTCCTCGCCGGTCAACGATTCGCGCAACTTGGCATCTTCTGATGCCTCGCCTATATCCTGTGCCGAGCGCAACATCTGTTGAAACGCAAATCTGGGCTGATCAGGGGTCTGTGGCCAGACTAGCGGACCGTCGTAGGGCGGCCGCTCTTCGACGGTAGAACAAGCGGATAACAATACAGCGAGAGTAAGCAAGATATAGCTCGAGGAGCGGGTCATGACCATGTTCTACCTAATTAAGTGGCTATTATTACCAAGCAGAGACGAGAGTGGCACCAAATCTGCTGAAGTAGTGAAATTATAGCGACTCTTAATGCAAGTCGCGATATTTACATCCAAGCAGGGAGAATCAAGAGAATCTAGCGGGTAGTGCCAGTGACCGTCGCAGTTAAAAACATGCGCGAACAGCAACAAATCTGACAAAGAAATACCGAGCGCCCAATACAACACGCCCGGATTAGCAAGCGCACGAATACAATCCGTCAGACGAACTTGGTCAGGCTATCATCCCGGCCGCCACCGTATTGTTGGTCGCCTCGTCAATCACGATAAAACTGCCGGTTGCCCGGTCAATATCATAGCTATCGAAAACCAACGGCTGCTGCGTCTTGATCGACACCGCGGCAATATCATTCATACCCAGTTTGTCGGCAGCATGTTTTTCCAATGTATTGACGTCCACCCCGTGATGTATGCTGGAAAACAGACACCTGGCAGTCCTAGTGGTGTGTTTGACGAGATATTTTCTATTCGTCTCTAACGGCGCTTCGGACAACCAGCACAGGGTTGCATCAAACTCCTTTTCCACCCGTGGCGGATGCGCGCTGCTACTGACGAACATGTCGCCCCGTGAGATATCAAGTTCATCACTTAGTGTTAGCGTCACGGATTGCGGCGCGAAAGCGGTTTGCAGGTTGCCATCAAAGGTTACGATATCCTTGACAGTAGTCTTGCGCCCCGAAGGCAGCACGGTGATTTCGTCCCCGACTGACACTTCGCCGGCCTCGATGCGGCCCATATAGCCACGGAAATCATGATGATCCCCGGTCTGTGGCCGACAAACCCACTGCACCGGATAGCGAAAGTCGCTGGTGTTCACGTCGTGGTCAATCTCGATATGCTCCAACAGGTCCAGCAATGCGGGGCCCGTGTACCAGTCCAGATCGGGACCTCGATCTACCACCATATCGCCGTTCAGTGCGGACATCGGAATGCAATGCACATCGTGTAACTGCAACTGTGCGGCGAATGCCTTGTATTCGGCGACGATCTCATCAAAGCGCGCCTGTGAATACCCGACCATATCCATCTTATTTACGGCGAGAATCACGTGTGGCACACCGACCAGACGTGCAAGGTAAGTATGGCGGCGGGTCTGGGTCAACACGCCCTTGCGTGCATCAATCAGGATGATGGCAAGATTCGCCGTGCTCGCCGCAGTCACCATGTTGCGCGTGTACTGTTCGTGGCCCGGCGTATCGCCGATGATGAACTTGCGCTCAGGCGTAGCAAAATATCGGTAAGCCACATCGATAGTTATTCCCTGTTCACGTTCCGCCTGCAGACCGTCGGTGAGCAGCGACAGATCGACGGATGCCATGCCGCGCTTTTCGCTGGTCTTCGAAATGGCTGAAAACTGATCCTCGAAGATCGATTTCGAGTCGTGCAGCAGCCGACCGATCAGTGTGCTCTTGCCGTCATCAACACTGCCGGCAGTGATAAAGCGTAGCAATTGTTTCTTGTTGTTCATGTCAGAAATATCCTTCCTTTTTGCGCAGCTCCATCGACGCTTCAGACGTCTGATCGTCCATCCGCGTCGCGCCGCGTTCAGTGATGCGCGTGATCGCGGTCTCGGCGATGATTTCACCGACCGTGCGCGCTGTCGATTCCACCGGTGCGGTACAGGTCATGTCGCCAACGGTACGAAAACGCACCGATAGCGTCTCCACTTTTTCTCCCGCCTTGGGCTGTACCAGATGTGACACCGGAATAACGGAATTGCCCCGCCGTATAACCTCACGCTCATGCGCGAAATAGATTTCCGGGATATACAAATTTTCGCGGCCGATATATTCCCAGATATCCATTTCGGTCCAGTTACTGATCGGAAACACGCGGATGTTCTCTCCACTGTGTACTCGCGTGTTGTATACATCCCATAGTTCCGGACGCTGATTTTTTGGATCCCACTGGCCAAATTCGTCGCGGAACGAAAAAATGCGTTCCTTCGCACGGGCCTTTTCTTCATCGCGACGCGCCCCACCCATACAGGCGTCGAAGCCGAATTCCGCAATCGTCTCCAGCAGCGTTACGGATTGATGCGGGTTGCGCGGCAGGTCCGGATTCTTGATGACTATGCTACCCCGCCTGATGGAATCTTCCAGGGACCGCACGATCAACCGTTCGCCCAGGTCCGCTGCCAACTTGTTGCGACAGGCAATCACTTCCGGAAAATTATGTTCAGTATCGATGTGCACCAGCGGAAACGGAAATTTTGCCGGTCGAAAAGCCTTTTCCGCCAGACGCAGCATCACAATTGAATCCTTGCCGCCGGAGAAAAGCAGCGCCGGATTTTTACATTCTGCGGCAACTTCACGCATGATGTGTATGGACTCGCTTTCCAGCGCATCCAGATGGGTAAAAGTGTGTGTGCTCATATAGTTCTCAACCAGTTTCATTCTTTAGCTCCCGCTGTAGTCAGGCAGATACTACCTGCTTAGCGTTTTCATCCACCGCAGCCTTGATGACAGGTTCTCCGCCAACTTCCGTCGTTTTCCTACTAACAGGATGAACGCCGGTTCCATGCGCAATGGTCTCGACCTTACCTACATGCAATCCGCATTCCTTGTATTTCGGATCCTCCCACCACCATCTACCGGCGCGTATATCCTCCCCCGGCGTGATCGACCGTGTGCACGGGGCACAACCCAGGCTGGGGTAGAACTGGTCATGCAATTTGTTGTAAGGCACATCATGCTGTCGTATGTAGGCCCACACCTCGCGATTCGACCAATCCAGCAGCGGGTTGAATTTCTGCAAGCCCTGATCGGCATCATAGGACGAGATTTCCAGTGCACCGCGGGTTACCGCCTGATCACGGCGCAATCCGGTGACCCACGCGTTTTTGCCGTGCAATGC
>JBARHR010000199.1:0-2010 GCA_049799335.1 Gallionella sp.
TCGTGCCGTCGATGATGTTCAACAATTGCGGCAACCTCGGCCTGCCTCTGGCGCTGCTCGCATTTGGCGAGGATGCCATGCCTGCGGCCGTCGTGATGTTTCTCGTCTCCAATATGCTGCACTTCAGTTTTGGCGCATGGTTGCTGGATCACAGCGCACGATTGAGGGACTTGTGGAAAGTGCCGGTGCTACTGGCAACCGTTATTGGCCTCGGCATTAACTTGGCCGAGGTGCATATGTGGTCGCCGCTGATGACCGCGATTCGCATGCTCGGCGATGTGTCGATACCGCTGATGATGTTTGCGCTGGGTGTTCGGCTTGCGGAAATGACGCTGGCCGAAATGCGTGTTGGCTTGCTGATTGCCGTGCTGCGGCCGGTTTCCGGCATTGCGCTGGCGTATGTCGTTGGATGGAGCCTGAATTTGACCGGCATCCAGTATGCGCAGTTGATCGTGTTCGGCGCGTTGCCGCCTGCAGTGTTGAACTACATCTTTGCGGAGCGTTATTCGCAGGAGCCTGAGAAAGTCGCATCGATGGTGTTGATCGGCAACGTGGCGGCGCTGGCGTTTATTCCACTGGCGTTGATGTTTGTGCTGTAGAAATTGGCGCGAGGTTAGATTCAGAATGAATAGCGAGTGATTCTGTATGACCCAATTGCGAATTCCTGCAGTGTATATGCGCGGCGGCACCAGCAAGGGTGTCTTTTTTCGTGCAGATGCACTGCCAGCCAATCCGGTCGAACGCGACCGGCTACTGTTACGCGTCATCGGCAGTCCCGATCCTTACGGCAAGCAGATCGATGGTATGGGAGGTGCCACTTCCAGTACCAGCAAAGTCGTGCTGGTTTCGAAATCGAACCGTGCCAATTGTGATGTCGACTATCTGTTCGGAGCGGTATCCATCGAGTCGCCTATCATCGACTGGTCCGGAAACTGCGGCAACCTGACTGCGGCTGTCGGCCCGTTCGCGATCAGCGAAGGTCTGGTGGATGGCATCGATAATGGAATACAACAAGTGCATTTGTGGCAAGCCAACATCGGCAAACGCATCATCGCGCATGTCCCGATGCGAAATAGGGAAGTGGTGGAAGAGGGCGATTTCGAACTGGATGGCGTCACTTTTCCTTCTGCCGAAATCAGACTTGAATTTCTCGATCTGGGGGGCGATGCGAAAGACGGCAGGATGTTCCCCACCGGGAAGGTCATCGACCCATTGGTGATACCTGGCTTGGGAAAGATTGAGGCCACGCTGATCAACGCAGGGAATCCGACAGTTTTTGTAGAGGCGAAGTCACTCGGACTGACTGGGGACGAACTGCAGGACGCAGTGAATAGCAATGAACAACTGTTGCAGCTATGCGAAGCGGTTCGCGCCCACGCTGCAGTTGCCATGGGATTGGCCGACACAGCCGACGAAGCAACGGCCAAACGTCCGGCGACGCCCAAGTTGGCATTTGTCTCTGCCCCCCGGGATTATGTCGCCTCAAACGGAAAGCCGGTTACTCGAGGCGATATCGATTTGAACGTACGTATCCTCTCCATGGGCAAACTGCATCACGCCATGACTGGAACCGGCGCCATCGCCATAGCCGCCGCAGCGGCGATACCGGGGACGCTGGTCGAACGTACTGTTGGAAAGCGCAGCGAAGAAGTCCGCTTCGGTCATCCCTCTGGAACGCTGACTGTTGGCGCAAGCGCGGTTAACTGTGACGGTGAATGGATTGTCGTTAAAGCCGTGATGAGTCGAAGTGCGAGAAGACTGATGGAGGGGTGGGTTAGAGTCTCAACCCAAGCTATCTGCCACTGAACGATGGTGTGGCTGCAGGGGGCAGGTCACTAACTGGCGGCGTACTTCCATCAGATACCATAACTCAACCTTTCGTGATTTGTGGACCCGTTCGAATTGATTTTCAACCTCAGACCTTGTTGAAGCGCTTTTGCTGGTGACCGTCCCTGTCAAACGTTCGCCTGTTGTCGCGCCGGTTTCAGTCGATCATGAATTGCGTTTGCA
>JBARHR010000200.1:0-3479 GCA_049799335.1 Gallionella sp.
GCGCCACGTTTTCAAGCAGTTCGCGCGCGCGCCGCATTTTGCGCGCGGACGCATCGTCAAAACTTCCAAAATTGGAATGTGACAGCAGTGCGATTTTTGGCGTCAATCCGAAGCGTCGCATCTCGTCAGCGGCGAGCACTGTCATTTCAGCCACCTGTTCAGCGGTCGGATCAAGATTTACGTGTGTATCGCAGATGAAAAGCGTGTGTTTTGGCAACATCAGGATATTCATCGCCGCATACACGCTGGTCCCGGGACGTCGACCAATTACCGCGTCGATATATCGCAAGTGTCTGAGCGGTTGTGAGGCAGTCCCGCACAACATGGCATCTGCGGCATCCTTATAGACCAGCATCGATGCGATCAGCGTATTGCGTCTGCGCATGTCACGTTTTGCTATTTCCGGTGTCACCCCGTAGCGCGCCCTCATCTGTTGGTACTCGCTCCAGTACTCACGATAACGGGGATCGCTGTCCGGATTGACCAACTCGAAATGTTCGCCGGCACGTATCCGCAAACCCAACTTTTCAATGCGCTGCGCGACGACTGCAGGTCGACCGATCAATATCGGATAGGCGATGCCTTCGTCCACCACCGTTTGCACCGCGTGCAACACCCGCGTGTCTTCTCCTTCCGCATAAACCAGTCGCTTGGGCGATTGCCGTGCGGCTTCGAATACCGGTTTCATCAATAGGTTGGAGTGATATACAAAACCTTCAAGATGTTCGATGTAGGCATCCATATCCGGAATAGGTCGCAACGCCACTCCACTTTCCATGGCGGCTAGAGCCACTGCAGGTGCAATGCGTGTAATCAACCTCGGATCAAACGGCTTAGGGATCAAATGTTCCGCGCCAAAATTCAGGTTCTCTTCACCGTACACTTCTTCCACCGCGTCGGATTGCTCTGCCTGTGCCAGCTCGGCAATCGCATAGACTGCGGCAAGCTTCATTGCCTCATTGATGGTTGACGCGCCGACATCCAGTGCGCCCCGGAAAATATACGGGAAACACAACGCGTTATTAACCTGGTTCGGATAGTCAGAACGCCCAGTCGCCAGGATCGCGTCCGGACGCACTGACTTCGCATGCTCCGGCAATATCTCCGGAGAAGGATTGGCCAGGGCGAAGATCAACGGCTTGTCGGCCATAGTCTTGACCATTTCCGGCTTTAGCACACCGCCTGCAGACAATCCCAGAAAGATATCGGCACCCGGTATCGCGTCAGCTAACGACCTGAGCTCGGTGTCGACGGCATAGCGGGCCTTGTTATCGTCCATCTCTTCGACGCGCCCCTTGTACACAACGCCTTTTATATCCGTAACGATGATATTCTCCGGCAGCACGCCGAGGCTGACCATCATATCCAGGCAGGCCAGCGCCGCCGCGCCGGCGCCCGACACCACCAGTTTGATTTTTTTGATGTCTTTGCCGACTACTTTAAGGCCGTTCAATAGCGCAGCACCGACTATTATCGCGGTCCCGTGTTGATCGTCGTGAAACACCGGAACTTTCATTCGTTCGCGCAGCTTCCGCTCAATGTAAAAGCATTCCGGTGCCTTGATATCTTCCAGGTTTATCCCGCCGAAAGTGGGCTCCAGAGCCGCGATGATTTCCACCAGCTTGTCAGGATCGCGCTCGTCGATTTCCAGATCGAAAACATCGATACCGGCAAATTTCTTGAACAACACCCCCTTGCCTTCCATCACCGGTTTTGCTGCTAACGGACCTATTGCGCCGAGACCCAATACCGCCGTGCCGTTGGTTATTACTGCAACGAGGTTACCCCTGGCCGTCAAATTGCGGGCCTCTTCCGGATCATTGACAATTGCTTCGCATGCCACGGCCACGCCAGGGGAATAGGCCAACGCCAGATCACGCTGAGTGATCATGGGCTTGGTGGCATTTACGGATATTTTTCCTGCCGGCGACTGCCGGTGATATTGGAGCGCCGCTTCGCGCAGTTGCTCATCCATGATCTTGATATTCCGTGCTGGACCGTAATAAAAAGATTATACCGTAGCCGAAGTGAGGATCGCCCACTGATGAGACTATTCATTTCTATCCGGCTGCAATAGAATCAACTTGCCGTTCATCTGCGAATACAGCCACCCATCCAGTAGTAGTTGTTGTAGTCGGAGTCACGCAATAGTCTGCAATTCAAGCTGGGCGGCACGGCTTTTAGCTCTAATATACATGACGTTGGCCATCGTCAAATATACGAATATTGTGAAGGGGAAATTGCTATGCCTAAGAATATGTTGAAATCGATGTCCGCCAATAAATTGAAACTGAAATCCATTCAGCAGGATGCGCTACCGATACCCGGCGTGGAACCCTGGTATGTCAGGGAGTCTGATCCCGCGCTATCGATCATGACGGATTTCCGATCGCGCTCTTCGGTAACTGTTTCCGAAGCGGATCCGCTGTACGAGGCGATTGGCCATATGAAACATGCCGGTGTCAGATGCGCTTTTGTCGTTGACGAAAAGGAAAAATCGGTTGTCGGGATGATCACCGCTTACGACATTCTTGGCGAAAAGCCGCAGCAATATATGCATTTTTCCGGTGCCAGCCATGGCGATGTGCTTGTCAGGGATATCATGCAGAAGATCAAGGATTGGCGCTTGACCGATATCAAGGACGTTGAAAACACGACCGTTGGCGAAGTTCTGGAAATTTTCAACGAAACCGGCTTGACCCATATGCCGGTAATGGAAACGACGGAAAATGGAGAACAGCGCCTGCGCGGTCTGCTTTCCTATGCAAACGTAAAGCGGCTGCTGTCTATTTAGCTACCGGTACAATTGGGCGGGACAGTCCGTCGCTGTTTCGCCCAGGATGTTTCCTCGCGTGAAACGTCAGCTGTTGCAACATCAATTCATCGGCCTTCACGCATGAATTCCCGCCAGCATTTTCTCCAGTCTTTTGACAGACACAATAACCGGCGTTTTCAGTTCCTGCGCAAAAAGTGAAACGCGAAGTTCCTGCATCATCCACGAGAATTCGTCCGCGCGCGAATCGTGATCGGTCACCTCGCGCAGCTTGCTCAGCGCCTGCGTCAGCGGCTGCAACTGCGCCATGCATTGCGCGTCACGCTGCGGATTGCTGCGCAGTCTTTCGATGCGCAGGCTGATCGCCCTGAGGTAACGCGGAAAATGTGTCAGTCGTTCAAACGCTGTCTCCGTAATAAAGTGCTTGTGCATCAGAACATCCAGTTGAGCACGGACATCTTTTTGTGATTGTGGATGTTTGTTGAGTTGCGGTAGCGCTTTCTGCACGGTGTTAAATTCCGCAAGTACGACACCTGCCAGACGTGCAACTTCCTGCGCAACCAGCACCAATCTTTGCTTAGCCGCCTTGCCCCGCGCGATGAATTCCTTCTCATTTGTCGGCAATGGATCGCCCAGGCAACAGCGCTCGAATGCCATGTTCAATATCTGTTGCTGCAGTTCCTGCGGCGTACCCATGGGCATAATC
>JBARHR010000201.1:0-4558 GCA_049799335.1 Gallionella sp.
ACTCGATACTGCGAATGATGAACGTCCACCCATCAGGCCCGATGCGGAACTCAACGGTGGCAGCGGCATTGAGGTAGTGATCGGTGGCGCCGCAATGCTCCGTTGCGTAGGTTTGAATACTTGCATCGCCCAATAGGCCGTAGACGCGCACAGCGCGACGAATAGTAGAAATGCAACTAGTTGTGGCAGACGATTCATTGGTAATCCTGCGGGTTAGTCCAGCATATAGCGCCTGAATTGCCGATCGTTACAGTTGAAATCGAGAACAAAACATTTTTCATCTGAAGGCTGCCGACCAGCAATGCAGCTATCTTACCAGCTGGTTAATTTCAATGATCGGCATCAGTACGGCCAAGACGATCAATAATACGACAACACCCATCGCGAGGATCAGGGCCGGTTCGAGCAATCCGGCGATTGTCATCGCGCGTCGCTCAAGGTCCTGTTCCTGCGAACTCGCCGCGCGTTCCAGCATGGCGGGTAATTCACCGGTTGCTTCACCTGCGCTGATCATGTGTATCAGCATTGCCGGGAAATACCGATGCGCAGATAACGCGCGCGCCAGCCCGACACCCTCGCGGACGCTTGTTGTAGCGGCTTCGACCTGCGCGCGCATTGCAACATTGGTCAACGTGTCCCGACTCGTTTGCAACGCTCTTAATATTGGCACGCCGGAGCCGGTTGTTATGGCAAGCGTGCTGGCGAAGCGTGCAGTGTTAAGGCTGCGCTCGAACCGTCCGTAAATAGGCACGTTCAACAGCCACTCATGCCAGCGCATCTTTACGGACGGATTGCGCAGTGCCCGGCGCCAAGCATAGATGAGGCCGGCAGTTATCAGCGCGACAACCCAGCCATACTGTCGCACGAAGTCCGATACCGCGAGCATGACTACCGTCAGGAAGGGCAACTGCTGTTTGGTATTGGCAAATACCGAAACGATTTGTGGTACCACGTAGGTCAACAAGAAGATCACGATCAGGAAGGCCACGACGGTAACGATCGCCGGGTAAGTAAAGGCCAGTCGGACTTTTTGTACCAGTGCGTTACGTCGCTCAATATAGTCAGCAAGTCGGGAAAGCACGCGCGCCAATTGGCCGATCTGCTCGCCTGAACTTACCAGCGCACGATATATATCAGCGAAGTCACGTGGATGTTTGGTAAGCGCATCCGAGAGAGATGATCCGCCCATCAGTTCGGAACGTAGTGAGGCGATCAAGTCTCGCATGTAAGTGCGTTCTGCTTGTTCCAGCAGCGCAGAAAATGCCTGCTCCAAAGGCAAACTCGCTTCCAGCAGACTGGCCAGCTGGCGCGTGAACAAAGCCAGTTCCAGATTGGACAGGTGGTCACCGAATGCCCTGGATCTGGCCTTGCCTGCGTCATCCACCTGGTTGGCGATCGCTTCAACCTTGATAGGCAGCAGACCCTGGGTGCGCAAATCGCTGCGTGCGCCTCTGGCGCTGTCTGCATTGACCACTCCCTTCTTCGTGGTGCCTGCCGAATCCACGGCTTCATAGCTGAAGGCTGGCAAGTTGCGTCCTAATCCTTGGTCACGCGCATCAATTCAGCACGGGTCGTTGTTCCATCGTTCAACCAGCGCTCACCATCTTCACGCATGGTGCGCATGCCGTCCTTTTGTGCCGTCGCGCGTATCTCGGCCTCGGAAGAGTTGCCGTGAATTTGTGCGCGGATCTGTTCCGTGGTCAGCAAGAGTTCATATATTCCGACGCGTCCCTGATAGCCCGTGTGACCGCATTTGTCGCAGCCGACTTCGTGCCATGACTGTCCATCGACGCGCTTGCAGTGAGTACACAATTTTCTTACTAGACGTTGTGCTACTGCGCCGAGCAGCGATGACGAGAGCAGGAATGGTTCGATACCCATATCCAGTAGTCGCGTGACTGCGGCAGCCGAATCGTTGGTATGCAATGTCGCCAACACGAGATGGCCGGTAAAGGAGGCTTGCACAGCGATCTCGGCAGTTTCCAGATCGCGTATTTCACCAATCATGATGATGTCCGGATCCTGCCGCAGGATCGCGCGCAGCGCCTTGGCAAAAGTCATGTCGATGCGCGGATTGACCTGTGTCTGGCCGACGCCGTTCAATTCATATTCGATTGGGTCCTCTACCGTCAGGATATTGGTTCGCGTCGCGTTCAGTCGCGACAGTGCGGCGTACAAGGTAGTCGTCTTTCCCGATCCGGTCGGCCCCGTAACCAATACGATGCCATGCGGTTGTGCGATCAACTTGTCGAACTGAGTCAGTACGTCGCTACTCATGCCAAGATTCTGCAAGTTGAGTCTTCCGGCTTCCTTGTCCAGCAGTCTCAATACAGCGCGTTCGCCATGACCGGTTGGTAGCGTTGATACCCGAACATCCACAGGTTTTCCGCCGATGCGCAGCGTGATGCGGCCGTCCTGCGGCAGGCGCTTTTCCGCAATGTCGAGTTGAGACATAATTTTAATACGTGAAATTAGCGCGGCATGGATGGCCTTTTTGGGCCGGACTATATCGCGCAGACTACCGTCGACGCGAAAGCGCACCAGGGAAATCTGTTCGAAGGGCTCGATATGTATGTCCGACGCGCCTTCACGCAACGCCTGTGTGAGCAGCGCATTGATCATGCGTATGACCGGCGCGTCATCTGTGGAGGCAAGCAAGTCCTCGACTGCTGGTATATCGAGCATCAGTTTGGTGAGATCCAGATCGGATTCATACTCGTCAATAACATCCGCAGCATTGCCGCCGGATCCCGCGTATGCCTTGGCAATTTCGACGTCGAGGTCGGCTTGCTTCAGGGTTCTTATTTTTACCGTTCCGAAATGCCGTCCTGCTTCCGCAATAGCGCTTGCAGAGGTCGAATTCGACACGCAAATTTCGACAGTATCGCCGTCGCGTTTCGCCAGCAGGCCGTAGTTGCGGGCGAAGCTGTATGGAAGCAGTCGGCTGTCGATCATCGTGCTGGCCTACTTGCCGTCCGCTGACTGCGCTGAGGGTGCAGATGCCGCGTTCGGCATAGTTTGATCGAATTGTTCGGTTAACGGACCTGTTTTCACTTGTCCGTCTTGCAACGGTGGTAACAGTGGTGCACCCAGGTCAGGGATGGCAAGCTTCTTTTCCGGTTGCGCCGCAAGCTGTGCGTTGCGAATGTAATCGTAGCGACTCTCGGCCAAATTTACACTTTGCTCGTTGCTGCGTATCACTGTAGGCCGCAGGAATACCATCAAGTTCGTTTTCTTGCGGGTGCGTTTCTGATATTTGAACAGATTACCCAGTATCGGTATGTCACCCAGGCCGGGTACTTTCGCGACGCCATCCTGGACGCTGTCATCAATTAGTCCGCCAAGCACAATGATCTGACCGTCATCGACGAGCACATTGGTATCGATGGAGCGCTTATTGGTAATGATCCCGGCCGCGGCCGTTGCATCGAAGACACTGGACGTTTCCTGGTAGATCGCCAGCTTGACGGTGCCACCTTCAGATATCTGTGGACGCACGCGCAGCGACAAGCCGATGTCCTTGCGCTCTATTGTCTGGAACGGACTTACGCCAGCGCTTCCACCCGATGCTGACGTTGTGTATTGGCCGGTAATGAAGGGTACGTTCTGTCCGACGATGATCTTAGCTTCTTCATTGTCGAGTGTGATCAGGTTGGGCATCGACAGAATGTTTGCGTCGTCGTCGGACGCCAGCGCGTGCGCCAGAGCGCCGAGGCCGAGTTGTCCCGCAGTCTGCTTGAATATACCGAGGGACAGTCCGTTGCTCGGCACAGAAGGCTTGGCATTTCCCGCGATTGCCGCGGCCTGGCTGATCAGATTGTCGCCACCCGAGCCGAATCCGGTAACCGCGCCAACGCGATACTTGCTGTTGGCGTCGCCAGACAATCCCATCCATTGCACCCCAAATTCGGCTGCGCGCGTCGCGCTTACTTCCACGATTAGCGACTCTATGTAAACCTGTGCACGGCGCGCATCAAGCTGGTCAATGATGCTGCGCATATTGCGATAAACGGCGTCACTTGCAGTGATTATCAATGTGTTGGTCGCCTGGTCGGCTTGTATAAATCCTGCAACGCCGCCAGTGGGCAGGGACGATTGGGCAGCCGCTTGATTGCCCGCAGGGGTAGCCGGTGCCGTTGTTGGACTTGGCGTGGAGGTGTCTCCGGACACTACGGCCCGCAGCGTTTGCGCGAGCTTGGTCGCGTCCGCATTACGAAGGTAGACGACGTGAACATTGCCCGGCAGCGTAGTAGGCTGGTCGAGCTTTGCAATCAACGATTTTGCCAGGTCGGCGCGGGCTTCAGATGGTGCGCGCACAATCACCGAGTTGCTGCGCGAATCTGCCAGCAAACTGATACGGCCGGCATCGCCACCGGGAGTCGGCGTGCCCGGCTCCAGCAGCCGGTTGACTATGGTAGCGATATCGCTGGCAATTGCATATTTCACCGGTACAACTTCCACTTCGCTGTTGGTCGGTCCATCGAGTGCAGAGATGATTTTTCCCAGACGCAGCAAATTGTCGGCGTAGTCGGTAATGATCAGGGAATTGTTGCCTGGG
>JBARHR010000202.1:0-24896 GCA_049799335.1 Gallionella sp.
GGCTTTGAAAGCAAGCTCCCATGTGTTTGTAGTTGATTCCGGATCCACGGATGGCACCGCTGCGATTGCGTGCGAATTGGGATGCGAGGTGGTGCATCGGGCGTTTGTCAATTATAGCGAGCAGCGAAATTGGGCGATTGAACAAGTCGCTCATCGCTATGCCTGGCAGTTGCATCTGGATGCGGATGAGGTGCTCGATGAGGAAGCCGTGTCAGCGATTTGCGAAGCGTTGGCAGGTGAATCGCCATTTGACGCGTACCTGATCAAGCGTCGCGACTATTTCATGGGACGCATGCTGCGCTTTAGCGGCGTGAATCCCTGGCATTTGCGCCTGTTCAGATCGGGAGTAGGGCAGTGTGAAAACCGATTGTACGACCAGCACTTCGTGGCTACGCGACCGACCGGGAAATTGCACGGCTTAATGCATGACAAGAATGCGTCACCCCTGTCGGACTGGACGGCCCGGCATAATCGCTGGAGCGACCTGGAGGCTGATCAGATCATGGATGAAGATACGGCACGAAGCGATGTGTTGCAGCCTCGGTTATTTGGCGATGCGCGCGAGCGCACACGATTCATCAAAGAGATGTATTACAAGTTGCCGATCGGACTGCGCGCATTTACCTATTTTGTGTATCGCTATTTTTTTCGTCTCGGCTTTCTGGACGGTGTTGCCGGATTCTATTTCGCGTTCTTTCAGGCATTCTGGTTTCGCATGCTGGTCGACGCGAAACTCTATGAACGGCGTCATAGATAGCGGGCTGAGCGGTAAACAGTCGAAACTTGACTTTGCAATGTCGAATGAAGATCCTGATAAATGGCATCAATTTTTCTCCCGAACTAACCGGTATCGGAAAATACACCGGCGAGATGGCCGAGTGGTTGGCCGCGCAGGGTCACCAGGTGCGTGTGGTCACGGCGCCGCCGTATTATCCCCAATGGTGTGTCGCCGCCGGCCATGCCAACCTGTGGAGCACGGAGCGGGTAAATATTTCCGAAAGTGCTTATGGAAAATCCGCCGGAGGCCTTAAGGTTTATCGATGTCCGTTATGGGTTCCCGCCATACCGTCCGGCTTGAAACGCGTAGTGCATTTGGCAAGTTTCGCCTTGTCCAGCTTTCCCGTCATGTTGTGGCAAATTCTCTGGCACCCGGATGTGGTGCTGGTAGTTGAGCCACCGCTGTTTTGTGCACCACATGCATGGTTGGTGGCAAAGCTTGGGGGAGGCAGAGCCTGGTTGCATATTCAGGATTTCGAGGTGGATGCGGCATTTGATCTCGGCTTTCTGAAAGGCGCAAGGCTGCGCCGCATTTTCGTCGCGTGCGAAAAGGTGATGATGCGCCGTTTTGATCGCGTATCGACCGTATCTCAGCGCATGTTCGTACGAGCGCTGGCGAAAGGCGTGTCACCCGACCGGATGGTGTACTTTCCTAATTGGGTGGATGTGGCGAGTCACGGTGAAGCCGGCCAGCTCAATGTTCACCCGAATATAAGGAACTGTATCGCATATCGTGTCGAACTCGGCATTGCAGCTGATGCCGTAGTCGCGTTGTATTCCGGAAATATGGGTGGCAAGCAGGGATTGGAAATTATGGCGCAGGCGGCGGAATTATTGCGCGAGGAATCCGGAGTGGTATTCGTGTTTTGCGGGGATGGTTCAGAGCGTGACAGCCTCAAGGAGCAGTGCGCTGGATTGATGAACGTGATTTTCATTGACTTTCAGCCGTTGGAACGTTTTGGTGAATTGCTGGGTATGGTGGATATTCATTTGCTTCCACAGCGTGCCGACGCGGCTGACCTGGTCATGCCTTCAAAATTGACCGGAATGTTGGCAAGCGGACGACCTATCGTGGCTACGGCACAAGAGGATACAGAATTGGCCAACGTGGTTAGCGGTTGCGGATTCGTGGTTGAACCCGGGCAGCCGCAGGCATTTGCTGACGCAATTATGGAACTGGCAAATTCCCCCGCATTGCGTGCACAGTTAGGAGCCAGCGGGAGATACTATGCCGAGGAACATCTGGATCAGGTTATGGTATTGGGCAGGTTTGAGGCAGAATTGAAAGAACTGCGAAACTCTGCAGGTTGCATGCCAGAATAATGGTGGGTTGATTGGGGATATCATAGTAGTTGTCAAATTATGTGTTGGTCAGATAATGTTGAAAAGTTTGACTTTATTGGTGCTTGGATTGATGTTGCTCGCCCTGTTTGTCGGAGGTGCGCAACCGCAGGCAGTCGGCCTGGTTGCAGTTCCGTGGGACAAGTTGGCACACGCCGCATTTTTCTTCGTTGTTTCGCTGATTTTGGCCAGATTTGTATCGTTGCCGGTTGCCTTGGTGTTCGTGCTTGCGATGTTGGTGGGTGCAGCGGATGAAATTCACAAGCTCTATTTGCCCGGCCGAACGGCGGGCGTCGACGATAGGCTGGCTGATATTGCGGGCGCAGCGATTGCGTTGACCGCACTTACGCTGAAGCGTAATGGCGGCCGAATCCGATAATCGGGATTGCCGGCATATCGATGCATCGCAGCATTAAATGACAGTACGCTTGTACCAAGAGGTGATGCGTTGACGATTGCAGTGATTGGTTTGGGTTATGTGGGTCTGCCGTTGGTGATTGAGTTTGGCAAGCACGAGCGAACCATCGGCTTTGATATTTCGTTTGACAAAGTCGAATCCTGTCGGTGCGGCCGCGATCCCTCCCGCGAAATATCGGAAACGGAAATGCGAGCGTCGAGCTACGCCGAATATACTTCTGATGCTGCTAAGCTTTCCGAAGCGGATTACATTATTGTCGCCGTTCCTACACCCGTCGACGAGGCGCATCGTCCGGACTTTAAACCTCTGATTAGTGCGAGTGCCAGTGCCGGCAAGCACATGAAGCATGGTGCAGTTGTCGTATACGAATCCACTGTCTACCCGGGTGCAACCGAAGAGGTATGTATTCCGGTTCTCGAACGTGAATCGGGGATGAAATGGAAACGGGATTTCTTTGTTGGTTACTCGCCTGAACGCATCAATCCGGGCGATCGCGTGCACACGCTTACAAAGGTCGTCAAAGTCGTCGCGGGAGATACGCCGGGCACCCTGGATAGGGTTGCAGAGCTGTATGCACGTATCGTCGTGGCAGGCGTGCATCGTACGTCGTCCATCATGGCAGCTGAGGCAAGCAAGGTGATCGAGAATACCCAGCGCGATCTGAATATTGCGCTGATGAACGAGTTGGCTATCATTTTCGACAAGCAGGGCATAGATACGCTGGAAGTGCTGGAAGCGGCCGGAACCAAATGGAATTTCCTGGGTTTTCGGCCGGGATTGGTTGGCGGTCACTGCATCGGCGTTGATCCCTATTACCTGACCCACAAGGCAGACATGCTGGGCTATCACCCGCAAGTGATACTTGCCGGCAGGCGCATCAACGACGGAATGGGTAAGTATGTCGCCGAACAGACGGTGAAGCACATCATCAGAGGCGGTGGCCAGGTGCGGCACGCACGAGTTAATTTGCTGGGCCTGACGTTTAAGGAAGATTGTGCTGATATCCGCAATACAAAAGTCGTGGACATTCAGAAGGAGTTGGAAAGTTTTGGTGTTGAAGTGTTTGTCCACGATCCCGTCGCGGACCACGAAGCCGCGCTGCGTGAATACGGAATCAGACTGCTACCCTGGGAAGACCTGCCCCAGGCTGACGCCGTCATCGTCGCAGTGGCTCACAAACAGTTTGTGGAGATGCCGCTGGAGAAATTGATTGGCAAAGCAGTGAAAGGCGGTTGCTTTATTGATGTGAAGTCACGGTATGACAAGGATGTGGTGGAAGCTTTTGGTCTGAGAGTCTGGCGCCTATAACGGGCAAGGAGATTGCTTGTCGCTTGTCCCGTAGACGCGAAGAGAGAGCGGGGCCCTCGGGGTAGATTATCGGGACGTTCGAATTGGGAATTAATAGATGAAAGTTTTGGTTGCGGGCGGTGCGGGATATATCGGTTCACATATGGTGCGCTTGCTGGTAAGCCTTGGCCATGAGGTCGTGACATTTGATAATTTATCGGCAGGCCATCGCGATGCCGTCTTGGCTGGCCAGTTTATACAGGGTAGTTTGCATGACACGCTGGCGTTGCATGCCTTGTTTGACGCGCATCGATTCGATGCGGTAGTACATTTCGCGGGATCAATTGTGGTCAGCGAATCGGTGCGTGACCCGGCCAAGTATTACCAGAATAACCTTGCAGGCACCTTGAATCTGTTCGACGCAATGCGTTCACATGGTGTGGGTAAGCTGGTGTTTTCTTCAACAGCGGCGATCTTTGGCAATCCCCAGTACGTGCCAATAGACGAGCGGCACCCGCAAGCACCCATTAATCCCTATGGCATGACCAAGTGGCTGACGGAACGGATACTGAGCGATTATGATGCGGCATACGGCATGAGTTCGGTCGCCCTGCGCTATTTCAATGCAGCCGGTGCATCACCCGATGCAGTATTGGGGGAACGGCATGATCCCGAGACACATTTGATTCCGCTGGCGTTGCGCGCTGCCAACGGAGAGTTGCCGGAATTGACGGTGTTCGGCACCGATTACGACACACCAGATGGCACCTGTATTCGCGATTACATACACATCATGGATTTGTGCGACGCGCATGTGCTGGCTTTGCGGCACTTGATTTCTGGCGGGGAAAGCCGGGCTTACAACCTCGGCAACGGGCAGGGTTATTCGGTGAAGGAAGTTATTCGGGTCGCGGAAAGTGTGTCTGGAAAGCCGGTGCCGGTAAAATACGGCGCGCGTCGCGCCGGCGATCCCCCGCGCCTGGTCGCCGATGCAGCCAAGATTCGTGGCGATTGGGGATGGTCACCGCGTTTCGCCTCGCTGGAGCAGATTGTTGCACATGCATGGCAATGGGAACTGAAAAAGCCGGGGGCAACTGGTTCCGCTTGAGGCGTGGTAGGGTACTGGGTCTCCGCCGGTGCGGAGATGACAAATTGATCAATATTATTGCCGACAAATACAGGAATTTTTTATGAGTAATTTTCTTCCGTTTTCCAAACCGACCATCGACGAGACAACAATCGCGTCGGTTGTCGAAGTGTTGCGTTCCGGCTGGATTACCAGCGGTCCCAAAGTGACCGAATTTGAAAAGCAATTGTCCGCTTATTTTGGTGGTCGTCCGGTGCGCACCTTCAATTCCGGCACGTGTACCATGGAGATCGCGCTGCGAATCGCCGGAATCGGCGCGGGTGACGAAGTCATTACTACGCCAATCTCCTGGGTGGCCACGGCAAACGTGATACTCGAAGTCGGTGCCACGCCGGTATTTGCCGACATCGATCCGGTCACGCGCAATATTGATCTGGATAAAGTCGAGGCTGCGATTACGTCGCGCACCCGGGCAATCATCCCGGTCTATCTCGCCGGCAAGCCGCTGGATATGGACAGACTGTACGCGATTGCCGGAAAACACAAACTGCGCGTAATCGAAGATGCGGCACAGGCGATGGGTTCATCGTGGCAAGGCAGGCCTATTGGTTGTTTCGGTGATTTTGTTTCCTTCAGCTTTCAGGCCAACAAGAACATCACTACATCGGAGGGCGGATGTCTGGTGCTGAACAACGACGCAGAAGCGACGCTGGCCGAGAAATACCGGCTACAAGGCGTAAGTCGCAGCGGCTGGGACGGCATCGACGTGGATGTGCTCGGGGGCAAGTACAACATGACCGATATCGCCGCTGCGATCGGCCTGGGCCAGTTCGCGAAGCTGGATGCAATCACCGCGCATCGCCGCAAACTGGCCGAACATTACTTCGCGAAGCTGGGCAGCGATTTCGAGAATAAGACCGGTGCGCAGTTGCCTCCGCGGGATATTGACAGTACCAACTGGCACCTGTTCCAGGTTGTGCTGCCGGAACGCATCACGCGCCCCGAATTCATGGAAAGAATGAAGGCGCATAACATCGGCGTCGGCTTTCACTACGCACCCATCCACTTGTTCAAACTTTATCGTGCACTCGGATTCAAGGAAGGTATGTTCCCGGTCGCCGAGCGTGTAGGCAGGCAGATTGTCTCTTTGCCGATGTTTTATGCGATGAATGAGGCGGATGTGGAACGGACCTGTGCTGCGATCCTCGAGGTTTTGGTAACGTAGTTCATCGCGGTAGGACAGGTTGAGCTTCGCGATACCCGTCATTCGTATCGAGGCTGTTGGTTATCGCTACACTCGACCCAACCTGGACAAATAATTTCCCTAAATTCTTGATTTCGCTAACTGCAGCCCATGCGGTAAAATGCGGCGCTTATGAGCACTCCACAACTTTCCGTCGTCATTCCCGTCTATAACGAAGAGCAGGGATTGATATCGCTGTTCGAACGCTTGTACCCGGCGCTGGACAAACTCGGCATTTCTTACGAGATATTGTTTGTCAATGACGGCAGCCGCGACCGGTCTGCGGCGATCCTGCGTGAACAGTTTCAGAAACGCCCCGACGTGACGCGGGTGATCCTTTTCAACGGCAATTACGGCCAGCACATGGCGATCATGGCCGCATTCGAGCACAGCCGTGGAAAGCGTGTGGTAACGCTGGACGCCGATCTGCAGAATCCGCCGGAGGATACCGGATTGCTGCTGGCGAAGATGGATGAAGGCTACGATTACGTAGGGTCCATCCGTCGTCAGCGCAACGATAGCTGGTGGCGCCATGTGGCCTCGCGGATGATGAATGGACTGCGGGAGCGTATTACCCATATCAAAATGACCGATCAGGGCTGCATGTTCCGCGCCTACGATCGCAACATCATTGATGCGATCAACAGTTGCAAGGAAGTCAGCACCTTCATTCCGGCATTGGCCTACAGTTTTGCGCAAAATCCGACAGAAGTCGTGGTGGGACACGAAGAACGTGCGGCTGGCGAATCGAAGTATTCGATGTACAGTCTGATCCGGCTGAATTTCGATTTGATGACCAGCTTTTCGCTGGTGCCGTTGCAGCTGTTTTCGATGATGGGCATGCTGATCTCGGTATTTTCGGCGTTCTTCTTCGTGTTTCTGGTCGTACGCCGGTTGATAATCGGACCGGAAGCGGAAGGATTGTTCACGCTATTTGCGCTGATGTTCTTCCTGATCGGTATTGCGCTGTTTGGTATTGGTCTGCTCGGTGAATACATCGGTCGCGTTTATCAGCAGGTCAGACACCGGCCGCGCTATCTCGTCGAAGCGGTCCTTGAGAAGCGGGGTGAAGAGGTCAGGGAGAGGAAGCCGCGTGTATTGCGTCAGGCCACGACAAAAGTTGACGCAGACAAGAAAGCACAAACTGGGCACGTGACGAAATCCGACAAGTCAGTAAAAGTGGGAACGGAGAATTACCCGTCATTGTTTTCGGATAACAAGGAATGACCCGCGCGGTTGTTTTCGCGCATCACAACGTAGGCGTGTTGTCGTGCCACGGTGGGCGTAGCCGGGGTGCGGGCACGACTATCGGGATGCCGATGCACTTTACTACGGGAGCCACGTTGTGAGTCGAGCGGTCGTTTTCGCGTATCACAATGTCGGCGTCCGCTGTCTGTCCGTTCTGCTGGCCCACGGGGTCGATGTCGCTTTGGTCGTTACCCATCAGGACAACCCAAAAGAGAACATCTGGTTTGATAGCGTCGCTGCGCTGGCAGAACTGCACGGCATTCCTGTGATTACGCCGGACAACCCGAATACGTCCGAAGTCATCGCGCAAATTCGCGGCTTGCAACCGGACTTCTATTTTTCGTTTTATTACCGCGAAATGCTCAAGCGCGAATTGCTCGAGATACCCACTCGCGGCGCATTGAATATGCACGGTTCGTTGTTACCGAAATACCGGGGCCGCGTACCGGTGAATTGGGCGATAATCCATGGGGAATCGGAAACCGGCAGTACCTTGCATTACATGACGGAGAAGCCGGACAACGGCGATATCGTGGCACAACAGGCGGTGCCGATCCTGCCGAACGACACTGCGCTGCAGGTGTTTCACAAGGTCACCGTCGCCGCCGAGATTGCATTGAACGGCTGCTTGCCTGACTTGCTTGCCGGTCGGATTCATGCGACCAGGCAGGACTTGAGCAAGGGCGCGTATTTTGGCGGGCGCAAGGCAGAGGATGGCGTGATCGACTGGTCGCAGTCCGCGCAGGCGATACACAACCTGGTGCGCGCGGTGGCGCCTCCTTACCCGGGCGCGACGACCCGTCTGCACGGTAAGCCGATGCGCATTCTTCAGACGCTGGCGGGAAAATGCACGGCGTCCGGGGAGGAACCGCCGGCCTTCTATGTGAAAGAAGGCAATGCATATGCCATATGCGGACAAGGCGTGCTGCGCGTGCTCAGGTTTGAACTGGATGGCAAGGAGTTAAGCCCGGAAAAATTCGCCGCCGAGTTCGGCGAGCAAAGATCTGAATTCAACTGTTAAGGAAACTGCAATGAAAAAAGTATTGATACTCGGTGTGAATGGTTTTATCGGCCACCACCTGTCCAACCGTATTCTCGACACTACCGATTGGGAAGTGTATGGCATGGACATGAGCACCGACCGGATTACCGATCTGATCGGGCGCGATCGTTTTCACTTTTTCGAGGGCGACATCACGATCAACAAGGAATGGGTCGAATACCATGTGCGCAAGTGCGACGTGAGACTGCCGCTGGTCGCGATTGCCACCGCGTCTACTTACGTGAAACAGCCGCTGCGCGTGTTTGAGCTGGACTTTGAAGCCAATTTGCCGATCGTGCGTTCCGCGGTAAAGTACGGCAAACACCTCGTGTTTCCGTCCACGTCGGAAGTGTATGGTATGTGCCATGACGATGAATTCGATCCGGAAGCATCAGAGTTGGTGTGCGGTCCGATCAACAAGCCGCGCTGGATCTATTCGTGCTCCAAACAGCTGATGGATCGCGTAATCTGGGGCTACGGCATGGAAGGATTGAACTTCACGCTTTTCAGGCCGTTCAACTGGATCGGCGCAGGACTCGATTCGATCCATACCCCCAAGGAAGGCAGCTCGCGTGTGGTTACGCAATTCCTCGGCCATATCGTGCGCGGCGAGAATATCAGTCTGGTAGACGGCGGGCACCAGAAGCGGGCGTTCACCTATATCGACGACGGCATAGCCGCGCTCATGAAGATCATCGCCAACAAGGATGGCATCGCTACCGGCAAAATCTACAACATCGGCAACCCAACGAATAATTTCGCGATCCGGGATCTCGCCGACATGATGCTTAAGCTGGCCAAAGAATACCCGGAATATCGCGAGTCGGCGCAGAAGGTGAAGATTGTTGAAACCACTTCGGCCGCGTACTACGGCAAGGGGTATCAGGATGTGCAAAATCGCGTGCCCAAGATAACCAATACCTGCGAGGAGCTTGGCTGGAAGCCCACCATCAATATGGCCGACACATTGCGCAATATTTTTGATGCGTATCGCAGCCAGGTTGCAGAAGCCCGCAACCTGATGGACTAGCATGACCCGGCATCTTGCTCTGAAGATTGATGTCGACAGCTATCGCGGTACCCGTGAAGGCGTGCCGCGTCTGGTCGAGGCGTTGCAACGCCATCAAGCGCAGGCGACTTTCTTCTTTTCGCTCGGTCCGGACCATACCGGACGCGCCATCAAGCGCGTGTTTCGTCCCGGCTTTCTCGGCAAGGTGTCGCGTACTTCGGTAGTCGAGCATTACGGCATCAAGACATTGCTGTACGGAACCCTATTGCCGGCGCCAGACATCGGCAGGAAATGCGCGGACGTGATGCGCATGGTGCGACTCTCCGGATTTGAAACGGGTATTCATTGTTACGACCACATACTTTGGCAAGACTACGTGGTCAACGAGAATGCCGCATGGACCGAGCATCAACTGCAACTTGCCGTGGACCGCTATGCCGAGATATTCGGCGAGGCGCCGCATTGCCACGCTGCAGCCGGCTGGCAGATGAATCGCCACGCGTTCAGGATGATGCAGCGCCTGGACTTTGAATATAGTTCGGATTCTCGCGGCACGCATCCGTTCATTCCGACCTGGCAAGCAGAAATCATTGCCTGCCCGCAGCTGCCGACCACCTTGCCGACCATGGACGAGTTGATGAATCGTGAAGGTATCACGCTGGAGAACATGGCGGACCATATCCTGCAGCTAAGTGCCGATCCGCCCGCCACCGGGCATGTGTTTACGCTGCACGCGGAACTTGAAGGCGGAAAGTGGTTGCCGATATTTGAGCAATTGTTGCGGGGTTGGAAGATACAGGGCTATGAGCTCGTGTCGATGCGGCAATATTTGCACGGTTTGGATGTAACGACACTTCCACGTCACGAAGTGCTGATGAAGGAAGTGCAGGGACGTGTTGGTAAGCTGGCAGTTGAGGGGCAGATTGCCGGAAGTCCCGCATGATCGTCATATCCGGTTAGAATCCACTATTGTTGTCGGGTTGCAGGCCGACTTAGGGACGGAAGCAGTATGGATCAATCCAGGGGTTTGGAATATTGGGTGTCGTTGCTGACGCGTGCTGATCTGCCTGTCCTGAAGCAGACGGCGCGTGAACTGGCTGAATTGCGCAACGACGACAAAAAACTGAATGCACATGTGATTGCGGAGGTCATCTCACGTGATCCGATCATGACCGTCAAACTGCTGCGCTATTTGCAGCAACATAAGAAGAGAATTCAGACCGCGGAAGTTGTTCAGGTCGAACAGGCGCTGTTGATGCTCGGTGTCGAACCGTTCTACAACAATGTTTCACCCAAGGTTATCGCACAGGAAATTCTCGGTAAGCAGATCGTTGCACTAACTTCCCTGCTGCAGGTAGTGCATCGCGCACACCGTGCTTCGGAATATGCAAAGGACTGGGCGGTGCGTCTGCATGACCTGCGTTTTGAGGAAGTTCGCATTGCAGCTCTTCTGCATAACATTGCGGAAATATTGATGTGGTGTTTCGCGCCAGAGCAGATGATGCAGATTCGTGATATGCAGCAAAAAGACAGCACACTGCGCAGTCAAACGGCCCAGGAGAGCGTGTTTGGTTTCGGTCTGTCAGAACTGCAGAAGACACTGGTGGAAAATTGGGGACTGCCGAATTTGTTGCTGACATTGATCCACGACACCAACTCTAAGCAATCCAGAGTCCGCAATGTGCTGTTGGCGGTGCGGCTCGCACGCCATTCTGCTCATGGCTGGAACAATGCCGCGTTGCCGGATGATTTCACGGATATCGGGGATTTGCTGCATATACCTCCCCAGCAAGTGATGGACCTGTTCGCTGCAGAAGCATTTGCCAAGAAACACTAAGTCTTGTTGACTCCTTCATTCGGGCGTTCAGGACTGTACCCGATACTGTTCGAATCGACTAACCAACCAAGGCGCATAAATGAAAACGTGGTGGTCCTCCAAGGGCATTCAGCTAAAGTTGCAAATCATCATCCAGTTGGTGTTGATTGCGGTGCTGATACCGACTCAACTCTGGATAGAGAGACACTTCAAGGAAGAACTGCTGGTCGCCGCGGAAGGACGCGCGAGAATGTCCGCCGACGGGGTAATCAACGGAATGAATATGATGATGCTAAACGGCATGATCAAGGATCCTGAGACTCGAGCGCTGTATATCAAGAAGATGGGTGCTTCTACCGGCGTCAAGGAGCTGCGAATTATACGTGCCGATCAGGTGCAAAAGCAGTACGGCATCGGGTTGCAGCAGGAACAGCCGCGCGATGAAATGGATCGCAGAGTGGTTGCCAACGCACGCGAGGAGGTATTGCGATTTGATGATTATGATACGCCAGAGCTGCGCGTCGTCGTTCCGTTCATAGTTGGTACCAATTTTCGGGGCACGAACTGTCTAGACTGTCACGAGGCGAAGGTTGGCTCGGCCAACGGTGCGGCAAGCATCACGCTTGACCTGTCACAGGACTACGCGAGCCTGCGTAACACCAGTACTTTGTTGTGGTTCGGCCAGGCTGCGCTGCAACTTGTTTTGTTCCTGTTGATCGGGCGTTTTACCCATACCATCACACGCCCGCTAGAAGAACTTCAGGCAACCATGGGTGCGCTACAGAAGGAGGAAGATTTGGCCAGGTATGTCGGAACGATACCGCCGCTCAAGATCGAGGGGGACGATGAAATCGCCAAATTGAGCGCCACTTTCAACCGGATGGTAAAAACGCTGCAGCAGCAAATGATTTCCCTGAGTATTTCTGAAGAGATGCAGCAGCGCTATTTGACGCTGGGCCGTGAAGAACAGGCGAGACTGATCGCATTGCTGGCGGTGATGAATGTCGGCGTATTGTTTGTCAGTCGCGAAAGCAAGATACTTCATGCCAATCACACATTCTTCAGTATTTGGAAGATCCCAGAAGATACCGAGCTTGAAGGAAAAGAGGTTTCAGAAATGCCCGGCTATATTTCTCACCTGCTGGTTAACGACAAGAGCACTGCCCAGCATCTGCTGGAACTGCCGGACACGACCGATTTGTATTTGGCAGACAACCGGGTGGTGATACAGGCGTGCTATGCGATTCGCGATATTGAGGCCCAGATCGTCGGTCATCTGTGGATGTACGAAGATGTCACCCATGCGCGCCGTACGCCGGAACAATTGTTGCATATGGCGGAAGTCGATGCGCTCACCGGCATTTACAACCGGCACCGGTTTGCCGTTGAATTGGAACGCAGTCTGCTGGAAGCAAAACGCAATGGGAGCAAAGTCGCGTTGATTTCGTTCAGTCTGGATGAAATGGACCGGATCAATGATGCCTATGGTTACGCCGGCGGAGACAAGGTTTTGACGCGGGTGGCCGACGTGCTTGGAAAACTGGTCAGGTCAAATGAAATGTGTTGCAGATTGCGCGGTGATGAGTTCGCGGTATTGATCAAGAATGCCACTGAACAGGACGTTCAGGCGGTAGTAAAGCGCATTTCCAGTTCCCTGGAAATTCTGGATTTCGATATCAACGGAACCACATTCCGCATTACGGTCAATTCAGGTTTTGCGCTCTATCCCGACCACGGCGAAGATCAGCAATCAATGGTCGCCCACGCGGATGAGGTTATCTGCACCGCCCGGGAATCCGGCAGGGAGATGTAACTAGTCCTCGTGCCGATTGGCATTGAGGACACTAAGTTGGCCGTTTTGCGCGACCTCGCGCGTTAAGAAAATCAGCCTTCGCGTCCGATTCCGTAATATTCAAAACCCAGTGCGTTGATATTTTCCGGCTCAAACAGGTTGCGCCCGTCAAATATCACCGGCTGTTTCAGCCTCGCCTTGATGATGCTGAAATCCGGGCTCTTGAACGCTTTCCATTCGGTCACAATTATCAGTGCGTCCGCATTGTGCAGTGCATCCTTGGAGTTGTCTGCGAAACTTAGATCTGCGCGCTCTCCATAAATATGTTTTGTTTCCGGCATCGCTACCGGATCGTAGGCGGTAACCGTTGCGCCCTTGGCCCATAAGCCTTCCATTACCACACGGCTGGTCGCTTCGCGCATGTCGTCAGTGCCGGGTTTGAACGCCAAGCCCCAGAGCGCAAAGTGCTTTCCTTTCAGATCGTCGCCAAAGCGTCTGGTGATCTTGTTTAGCAGCACATGTTTCTGCGCGTCATTGACGCGCTCGACTGCGTCCAGCACTTTCAACGGCAAGCCGTATTCGTTGCCGGTACGCTGCAGCGCCCGAATATCCTTGGGAAAGCATGATCCGCCGTAGCCGCAACCGGCATACAGGAAATGATAGCCGATGCGCTGGTCAGAACCGATGCCGCGACGCACGTGTTCGATGTCGGCGCCAACGCGTTCGGCGAGGTTGGCCAATTCATTCATGAACGAGATGCGCGTAGCGAGCATCGCATTGGCGGCATATTTGGTGAGTTCTGCCGATTTGATGTCCATCACCATCAGGCGATCGTGATTGCGCTGGAACGGCGCGTACATCTCGCGCATCACCTTGACGGCCTGCTCGTCGTCGGCGCCGATGACGATGCGATCGGGACGGTTGAAATCGTCTATCGCAGCACCTTCCTTGAGGAATTCCGGATTGGACACCACGCTGAATTCGGTCTTCAGATTGCGCTTTTCCAGCTCTGCACGTACTGCCAGTCTGACTTTGTCCGCGGTACCTACCGGTACAGTGGATTTATCAACTACCACCTTGTATTCGGTCATTGCCCGTCCTATCGCGCGTGCTGCAGCGATTACGTATTGCAAATCGGCCGAGCCGTCTTCACCGGAAGGCGTTCCCACGGCGATCATCTGCAACAACCCGTGGGCGACGCTCTCCGCGACGTCAGTGGTAAATCTCAGACGGCCGGCCGCCACGTTGCTCTTGATTATCGCTTCCAGACCGGGTTCATAAATGGGGACACCACCGTCTTGAAGTATCGCGATCTTGAGCGGGTCAACGTCCATGCACATGACATCGTTACCCAGTTCCGCCAGGCATGCGCCTGATACCAGCCCAACATAACCCGATCCGATTACCGTAATTTTCATTGTGTTTATCCCCTCTGTAAGGGTTTAATTATGCCGCAATTGACGGGTTTCGTCAGTGATCGTGCCATGAACTTTTTGTGTCAGGTCGCTTGCTAGGCAATTGATTTCAATGTTTCCCGACATTGAGCGCAGCCAGGTCAATTGTCTTTTGGCCAATTGACGTGTCGCGGCGATGCCGGTTTCAAGCAGCCGTTGCCGGTCTATTGTACCGTCGAGGTATTGCCAGGTTTGGCGATAGCCTACGCAGCGCATCGAAGGTAAATCGACGTGCAACTGATAGCGTTGCTTCAGCGCAATCAGCTCTTCGATCAGTCCTTGTTCCAGCATCGCCATGAAACGTGTTGCAATACGCTGGTGCAACACGGCACGTTCAGCCGGTAGCAGGGCGACCGGGATGATGCGGTAAGGAAGCGTGTATTCGGTTTTGTGTTTGAGTAGTACCGACATGGGCTGGCCGGTTATCCGGTAAATCTCCAGTGCGCGCTGAATGCGTTGTGTGTCGTTCGGCGCGAGTCGCGCTGCAGTCTCCGCATCCAACTCGGCCAATCGTTGGTGCAGAAAATTTATGCCGTCGCGGGCGATTTCCGCGTCAAGCTCCGCTCGGATTGCAGGATCGGCCTCAGGCAGCTTGCTCAGCCCGTACAACAGTGCCCGGAAGTACAACATTGTTCCGCCCACCAGTAGCGGAATCTTTCCCCGTTGCGTAATGTCTCGCATCAGCCGCAGCGCATCATGGCGAAACGCCGCGGCCGAATATGCATCGGTAGGGTCGCGGATGTCGATGAGCTGGTGGGGAGCGCGCTGCAGTGTTACAGCGTCGGGCTTTGCGGTGCCGATATTCATGCCGCGATAGACCAGGGCGGAATCGACACTAATCAGCTCAACCGGCAACAACTGCGCCAACTCAACAGCGACGCCGGTCTTGCCGCTCGCCGTGGGGCCCATTAACAGGATCGCAGTCGGCAGGGTCGTCATCGCGAGTACCTGGCATGCCGATGAGCAGTGAATCTGTTCATGCGCGGAGGATGCATCGCTGAAAACGGTCGCGTGACGTCAACGAATTTGGAAATCGTTACATGAGTCCAGGTTGGCAACACCAGAAGAGTTTGCATGTCCCTTCTAGTTGCCGCGCATGAACATTTTGTCGAGCTCGGTCAGACTCAGCTGGAACCAGGTCGGGCGGCCATGGTTGCACTGGCCGGAGCGTTCGGTCTGTTCCATTTCGCGCAACAGCGCGTTCATCTCGGTAACGCTGAGAATGCGATTAGCGCGTACCGCGCCGTGACACGCGAGGGTGCCTAGCAGTTCGTTGCGTCTTTCGGTAAGTACCCGGCTGGCGCCGTATTCGCGCAATTCATTCAGCACCTCGCGCGCGATTGTCTCGGCGTCGGACTGCTTGAGCAATACCGGCATGGCGCGGACCACCAAGGTTGTGGGTGACAGCGCGGCAATTTCAAAGCCCAGTCGCTTTATGGTTGCCTGTTCGGCTTCCGCCGTGGCGATATCCAGCGTATCGGCGTTAAAGCTCACCGGAATCAACAAAGGCTGGGTGGCAATCTGTTCGGTATCCAGCGCGTTCTTGAGCCGTTCATAAACGATGCGTTCATGCGCGGCGTGCATATCCACGACGATCAGACCCTGTGTAGTCTGCGCGAGGATATAGACACCAGAAAGCTGCGCAAGCGCGAATCCCAGCGGATATTGATCCGGCGGACCGCTGGCATGTGATTCCGCGGCGGATGCGTCCAACGCTTTCGATGCAGGCGGGTAACTGGTTTCCGGTTGCATCGGACGATATATTCCCTGCCGTGGGGTTCCGGCAAACGCATCCCATAGCTGATAGGCGGCGCCGGTCTGCGCTGCGCCCAGTCCGATGGAGTGCTGATAATGTACTGCTGTCGACTTCTGTTGTGCTGGCGCGGCTGTAGCGTGCGCGGGCACTGCCAGCGCCTGCTGCACGGTATGGAATATGAACTGGTGTACCCCCTGGCTTTCGCGAAAGCGAACCTCGCTCTTTGCGGGATGGACATTTACGTCGACCAGTTCCGGTGGGAGTGCGAGAAACAATACAAATCCCGCATGGCGCTGCTGGTGCAGGATGTCCTGGTACGCCTGGCGCAAGGCATGGCTGGCAACTCTATCGCGCACGAAGCGGCCATTGACGAAGAAGTACTGTGCATCGCGGTTGCCGCGGGAATATGCAGGCAATGCCGCCAGTCCCGCCAAGGAGAGGTTGCCGACGGTGCGCGACACCGCGACGGCCGCCTGGTCAAACTCTACACCGAGCAGAGCATTGATGCGTGCGCGTGAAGACGGTTCCCCGGAAACTGCCGGCAGTTGCCAGATTGTCTTGCCGTTATGCTGCAACGAGAATGAGACATCCGGGCGCGACAGTGCCACGCGTTTGAACGTTTCTTCGCACCATGCAAACTCGGTGGATTCCGATTTCAGGAATTTTCGGCGCGCCGGTGTATTGAAATAGAGGTCACGAATTTCCACGGTAGTTCCTGCAGCGGAATTTTCCGGGGCGGGTTCGCCGAGCAGTCCGTCCTTCGCGCCAATTTTCCAGGCATGCGCGTCGCCGACTGTGCGACTGGACAGAACCATTTCCGCGACAGAAGCAATGCTGGCCAGCGCCTCACCCCTGAACCCCATGCTGGAAACGCGCTGCAGATCGGCAAGCGAACCGATTTTGCTGGTGGCGTGACGCATTAAGGCGAGCTTCAGTTCATGTTTTGCGATTCCCGTACCGTTGTCGGTGACGCGCATCAACTTGATGCCCCCCGCATCGAGATTTACCGAGATATTTGTAGCGCCTGCGTCCAGGCTATTTTCCATCAGTTCCTTCAGCGCGGCGGCAGGCCGCTCAATGACTTCGCCAGCGGCGATCTGATTGATCAGCAAGTCGGGCAATACTTGAATGGGCATGGAGCGGTAGTGTGATGGTTTGCGGCATCATTATAGCGGACATGCGATTGCCGCCGCGCGTTTGGGCGATTTCAACTCTGCCTTGATCGGGAACCCACTCTACCAACAATCCAAGTCAAGGAACGATGGTCATGGTTTGGTAATTCTGAGTGATGCGCGGAAATAGATGGCCAGCCGCGTCCAACACGGCGGAAAGCTGATTTTGGCGTTTAGTTGTGATCCCATTGCTGCATGCCGGCCATCGTTCAGATAGCGTGTCATCGCAAGGCGGGTGGTGCGAATCATTGATGGCTATTTTGCAAAAAAACGTATTGGCCGCGGTTTGCAATTGGTCGTGCCCGTTCCGCGCAATCTCACGGCATATCTGGAAAAGCGCCTCTGCACCATGATTGCCGGAACTTCCCCTGAGTGCGTGGGCAATTTCCCTGAGGTGCCGGAATCGTGGTTGGCTAGCGCCGCATTTGTTGCTTGAACAATTGTTCGCCATCCATAAAATACCCCGCAAATGACTTCATTCAGGAAATTATCCGCGCTATAGACTTAATTGCGCATCCGGAATTTCCGGGAACTCCTGTGTTCGCTTTTGTATCAGTACGACCTGATCAAAGTTGGTTGCAAACGCGTCGATGCATGCAGGGTCAAAATGCTTTCCGCTGTTTGAGGTTAGGTACGCCAAGCCAGCTTCATTGGACCATTTGCTCTTGTAAGGTCTCCTCGAAGTGAGTGCGTCAAATACATCGGCAACCGCAACAATGCGTGCCACCAGTGGTATTTCATCCCCTTGCGCTCCGTGCGGATAACCGCTCCCATCAAATTTTTCGTGATGTGACAGCGCTATCTCTGCGCCCATGCTCAGGTATTTCGAAGGGCTATTTTGCAATATCTGAAAGCCGATCAAGGGGTGGGTTTTCATGATGGTGACTTCATCCGCCGTAAGTCTGCCCGGTTTCAACAGGATATGATCGGGGATACCTATCTTGCCGATGTCGTGCATTGGTGCGGCCATTTCGATCAAGTCGCAGCGTTCGTGCTCCAGTGACAGCGCTTCAGCAATGAGTCGTGAATATTGGGACATGCGCACGATGTGATTTCCGGTGTCTTCGTCACGATACTCTCCGGCCCGCGCCAGCCTGAACAGCGTCTCGTGCTCGCGTTCGCGCATCTGCCTGGTTGCTTCGGTGATGTGTTGTGCAAGAAATTGTGAACGATGCAGGATAATTTTCTGTTGCAGGCGCAAATGCAGCATGTTGCGGCAGCGCACCCTGCACTCGTAGGGATCGATCGGCTTGGTAATGAAATCGGTCGCGCCCGATTCCAGTACCTGGTATTTGAGATCTCGCTGTTCGAGGGAAGTCACTACAACTATCGGCACGCCTTCCAGAGAATACATCCGGCGCATTTGCCGGACCGCTTCCAAACCGGTCATCCCGCCCATCATGTAATCAATGATGATCAGGTCCGGTTGGTTGTCACGGATCCATGCCAGTGCGATGACAGGATCGGCAAATGTTTTAACAATAATATTTTTTTGTACGCTTTGCAGAACTTTGTCGAGTATCAGTCTGCTGGTGAATTCTTCGTCGATGATCACCACAACGGGAGCTGCGGTTTTGTCATAACCGTCTTCGACCAACTCAAATGGCATTGTTCCTCCCCTTTGAAAATTACGCCGGTTTATTCAAGATATTTCTTAGCTATGCGCTGTTTCATATTGATTATAACAATAAAAAATTTAACTAATCCATAAGTCTTTTTAGCCAGGAGGATTTTGGTCGGTGCAGGAATTTCCTTGCGAGTTTGACGCCCGAGAGGCTGCCGGGAAAATTTTCTGGGCGGATAGTTGGACGCGCCAGGAGGTAAGGTTGAACGTGTCAGTCTTGATTTCAGTTCGGGAGGACATACCGAGCATCCTTTCGAGGATTGTTGAGTTCCCAACTGGCACCTGTGCCAATGACACGGTTGGTTGCGAGATACGGCAAAGTTTTATGAAACATTGAACCGTGTATCTTAGATGGCGATTTTGAATGTGTGCATGTGCTGCGCTCAGTACAAAACTCCTATAAATAGACAGCTATTTTGAGAGGGATTTACTACTCAAAAAAGTCATAGTCTTCCATGACTTATTGCGGTCACAAATTTACTATCCAATTGCAATTTCGGGGCCGGTTCTGGTTGGCTGCGTCCACACGAAACGCCTGCGTGAAGGTAGTGAAGTGGAACGGTAGCTGCCACGTGAACTTTGACAGAAATTTCTTGGGCGAACCATGAACATGGATAAAACGACTGGGTTGGTAAGGCCGCACAGTTCCAGGCTGGCCATGCTGCAACGTATTCTGGACGCGATGATCATTTACATCGCGATGCTTGCAGCGATAGTGCTGCGGGACACGGTTTCTATGGATCAGAGTTATCTGACCGTGGTGCTGCTGTCTGTCCTGCTATTTCTGCTGGTAGCAGAATCACGGGGTCTGTACAAATCGTGGCGTACTGAAAACCTGACAAATGAAGTCGTGGACGTTGTGGTGGTCTGGTCTACGGTGTTGGTGGTTTTGCTGGTGCTTGCCGTGTCAACCAAGACTTCAGGAGATTATTCACGCGTTGTGGTCAGTGCCTGGTCGCTGATTGTTCCTTTTACCATGGTATTCATGCGTATGGGCATACGCAGCTTGCTTCGCAAGTTCAGGGCGGACGGACGTAACACCCGAACTGTTGCGTTTGCCGGAAATACCAGTGCCTCCCGAAAAATGGCGGCGCACATCAGGAAGATGCCGTGGATGGGGTTGCGGGTGGCGGGCGTGTTCGATGATCGCTCAGCTGATCGCCTGATTCTGGAAAAAGGCATCCCGTTGTTGGGAACATTACAGGATCTGGTTGCGCAGGCAAAGAGCGGTGAAATTGATATTGTCTACGTAACCCTCCCAATGCATGCAGAATTGCGCATCATCGAGTTGATGGACAAGCTGGGTGATACTACCGCTTGTGTTTTCATGGTTCCGGATCTGTTTGTGTTCGACCTGTTCAACGCCAACTGGTCGTCAGTTGCAGGTATGCCTGTGGTCAGCGTTTACGAAGACCCGTTCTTTGGAATTGAAGGCGGTATCAAACGGTTGGAAGATCTATTTCTGGGGTCAGTTATCCTTGCCTTGGTTGCCCCCTTAATGTTGTGGATTGCCCTGGGTGTCAAAGTTTCGTCCCGAGGTCCCGTGTTGTTCAAGCAGCGTCGCTATGGTTTGAATGGCCAAGTAGTGGAAGTGTGGAAGTTTCGCAGCATGACGGCATGCGATGACGGCGATCAAGTTGTGCAGGCGAAGAAGAACGATGCACGAGTGACCCCGTTTGGCGCGTTTCTGCGCCGGACTTCTCTGGATGAGTTGCCGCAATTTCTTAACGTGTTACAGGGGCAGATGTCCATTGTCGGACCACGCCCTCACGCAGTCGCACACAACGAAGAATATCGCAACATAATTCAGGGTTATATGTTGCGCCACAAGGTAAAGCCGGGCATTACCGGATGGGCTCAGATAAACGGTTGGCGTGGTGAGACCGATACGTTGGACAAAATGCAGAGCAGGGTGGATTGCGATCTTGCTTACGTCCGCAACTGGTCGTTGTTGCTTGACCTGAAAATTATATTCAAGACGGCAATCAAAGGGTTTGCTGGAAAGAATGCGTATTGAAAGTGAATGAAGTGAAGCGGAAGCGACAGGTACCTTGGGTGTTATAATTCGAAGATTATTAAAGGGTTAGTGAGTCGGACCATAGGCGCAGTAATCCGAAAGGGCAGTCATGAAAAAGCAGGTCAATGTAATCGCATGGTTTTTTGCGTTGAGTTTGATGTCGGCAAGCGGGGTGGCGCACGCTTTGTTTGAAAAGGGCATGAACCCGCAACAAATCGCAGTTGAAATGGGTGCGCAGTTCGGCGCAGGCGCAACGCTGGAAATGGTTGCCAGTGGCGCGAGCGCTGCGGGATTGAATCCGGAAGAAGTAACGCTCGCGATGATCAATGCAGGACAATATCCGGCTGCTGTCGTAACAGCCATGATTCAAGCGTTTCCGCAAGACCAGATCAGTATTGCTATTGCCGGCGTCAAAGCGGCACCAAATCAGGCAGCGTCGATTCTTGGTGCGGCTATTGCTGCAGCGCCCAAGTTGACCCAGGCAATCACGACGGCGGTGCTGGTTTTGCCGGGCGTGAATCCAGCAGCAGTACTTGCCGCGACTGCTGCGGGGGTGGCCCCCGGCGCTGAATCAACCCCATTAATGCCAGCCGCCACGCCAAGAGTTTCAGGCGGCGGAGGTCGCTGTCGCGGGCGCAATTGTCCTGCCAGTCCTGCCTGATGATCAGGTATTTGGCGATCACTATCTGTTACCATCCGAGTTTGCTCGGGGTTCATAATAATAATTCGCCGTCATCCGAATTAGATAGCGTAAGCAGCGTGGAGTTGACATGCCAAAAAACCTAAGTGCTATAGTCGCGTGGACTTGCCTCCTGGTTGTTGCCAATCAGGCGAGGGCACTGAATGAGGATGCACCTGTCATTCACTTTGGCGGCGTGTCCGCCTATCCCGGTGTCGCAGTTGTTGGCAAGTATGACAGCAACATTACCCAGCAGCCTGACAATGATCCCGGCAAGATTACATCTAAAGTCATGGTGCTGAGTCCTGAAGTGATCTTGCAAGCGGAGAAGAACGCAAATAAGTATTCATTTATCTACAGTGCCGATATTGGTCAATATAGCAATAGTTCGAAGGATAACTACGTAGATCAGCACTATGTTGGACTCGCAGAATTTGGACTGTCCAGCCGCTCCGTACTCAAGTTCCAGCCCGAATATCTCATTGGCCACGACGACAGGGGCTCCACATTTGCCTCAGCGATAGGCCCAGAGCCAAACCTGTGGCATTCGACGCTGCTGGCGGGTTCATTCTCCTACGGCGCGGAGGAGGCACGCGGTCATCTGGATGTAGACCTGGGGTATACGGATATTCAGTTCCGGAACAACGTGGCCGTAACTGACGCATATAACCGCAATTTGACCAATGAGGGCGGCACATTCTACTTTCGCGTGCTCCCCAAGACTTCTGTATTGGTGAATGCCCGGCATACCGGGATTTCCTACAAGCTGCCCGGTTCAGAATTGAACGGGAATGAGCAGCAGTTGCGGGCCGGTATCAAATGGGAGGCGACTGCGCTTACCAAGGGTGAGGTACAGATTGGCGCGTTACGCAAAACATTCGATGCGAGCACATCACCAATGTATTCAGGTAGTAGCTGGCAGGCAGACGTGTTGTGGTCACCATTAACCTTTGTCGACGTCAATCTGCTTTCGTCAAAGCAGGCCAGCGAATCTACTTTGGTTGGTTCGAGTGCGTTGATAGCCAGCAACAGTGGTGCAAATGTCTCATATAAGTTGAATGACCGACTGACACTTCAGGCGAACGGCTTTCAGTTGAAACAGGATTTTGTTGGCACCAACCGATCTGATACCACCAACACGTTCGGATTGAAGGCGGAATTCAAAATGCACAGCTGGATGATAGGCGGGGAATATACCAATGACGTCAAGAATTCGAGCGATCCAGGCTTCGACTTTAAACGCAGCATATTTACCCTCAGTGTAAGGTCGCCTCTGTAACGGGGATACGCGCTAGAGTATTCGCGGTTCGGTCGACAATGTGACTGTGTCCTTGTTCACAAGACTTGTATTAGACGTCGCTTTCGTCCATGATTGTTCCCATGCCATTTAGAGCGCTTATACTGGTGTTGCTACTGTCGTGTATCCCGTCTTCATTTGCGGATGACCTCGGTTTGCAAACACCTGCCAGCACTGTTTCAGGTATGTCCAATTATCGTCTAGGTTCTGGCGATAGCGTCAGCATCAACGTCTTCGACGAAAAGGAAATGAGCGTGGATAAGGCGCGTCTGAGCGACGCGGGCACCATTTCGATACCGATGCTGGGCGAAGTTGTTGTGGCGGGTACGACGGTGTCTGAACTGGAATCACGTATAGTTCAAGGGTTGAAAGAATATCTCGTCAATCCGCGCGTTATGGTCACAATCGATCAGTATCGCGACTTCTTCGTTAACGGCCAGATCAACAAGCCAGGCAATTTTCCCTATCAGCCCGGACTCACGGTACGCAAGGCGGTGGCAATCGCAGGCGGCTTTAGGGATCGTGCCTCCCAAAGCCATGTTGCCATCATTCACGAGGACGATCCATCTCATACAGCCGTCAAGGCGGATCTAGGGACACTGGTGCAACCCGGTGACATCATTACTGTTGAGGAAAGTTTTTTCTGATGACACGCGCATCCGCACAGCATGAAGAAGCGACTACCTTCGAAGAATTGAATCTGGTTGACTATTGGTTGCTGATTCGCAAGCACATAAAAGGGATACTGGGGCTTAGCGTGGCAGTCGCGCTGCTGGCAACGCTGATCGTTTATCAGGTAACCCCCGTATACCGGTCGACGTCGTTGTTGCTGATTGAAAATTCCAAGAGCAAGGCGCTGACGCTGACAGACCTGTTTGACTTACAGAATAACGCTGGGCAAGACGCGTTGAATTCACAGATTCAGATTCTGAAGTCACGCGCGATCGCTGAACGCGTGATCAGGAAACTCGAACTGTACAAAAGCACGATTTTCAATCCGCCCGAAACAACTGGATGGTTTGTGTCAGGGGCTGATCTGGAGTCCGTGGTCAGTGACGATACGCTGATAAAGAATTTGGTCGGAAGATTTTCCAAAAGCCTGACGATCGAGCCATTGCCGAAGAGTCAGATCGTCAAAATCAGCTTCGAATCAAGCAACAGGTTTTTGGCGGCGCAAGTGGCCAACGCGGTGGCGGACACCTATATCGAGAATGATCTCGAAGCGCGCTCGCAGATGACACAACGCGCGAAATTGTGGCTAACGCAGCGTATGGAAGATTTACGCAACAATCTGGAGAATTCAGAAAAAGCGCTGCAACAGTATCGCGAGAAGGAAAATATCATTGACAACAAGGGGGTTGTGCTCGGCGGAACCGCCAAACAAATGGATGAGATATCGAGCAATCTGATTGCCGCCAAACAGCGCATGTCCGAGGCTCAAATTGTTTACAACCAGGTGGGCGCCAATCGAGGCGGCTCGGTTGAGGGATTGGATTCCGTTCCGGCGATAACGAAGAGTGCGGCAGTACAGCGTGCCAAGGAAACGGAATCGAATGCGGCGCGCAAGCTGAGCGAGTTGCAGAGTCGCTACACCGCCGCGCATCCCAAAGTGATTGCCGCACAGACTGAGCTGCATTTGGCTCACGAAGCGGTAAAGCGCGAAGTTCAGGCTACGGTAAACGGGATTACCAAGGAATATGAAATTGCCAAAGAAAGCGTTGCGGCGAGTTCCCGCGCGCTTGACCAAATAAAGGCAGATATACAAAGCCTGACCCGCAGGGAATTCAAGCTGGGCGTTTTAATGCGCGATGCGGAAAGCAACAAACAGCTATATGAC
>JBARHR010000203.1:0-12416 GCA_049799335.1 Gallionella sp.
TGTGAAGAGGACAGTGCGCGCTTGCGACGCGAAATAAAAACCTTGGAGGTATTTCAACATTACAAAATCAGCGGCAGTAAAAAATGCTACCGCATCCGAATCAAAGTCGGAGGGTGCTGAGGCCATAGCCCAATACAACGCTGCGCTATCAGCCGAACACGCGGCGATTTGTGATGCGCTCCGCAACGAGATTGATGCGACGCTGCCCACTTCCACCTGCAAACTCTGGTACGCGAATCCTGTTTGGTTTATTGGTGCAGACCCCATCGTTGGCTATCACATCACCGCAAAGAAAACGGTCAATCTGCTGTTTTGGAGCGGGCAGTTATTCGACGAATCTGCGCTCAAGGCATCGGGTAAATTCACGGCTGCGCAAATACAGTTTAACCATGAGTCCGAGATTGATTTGATAGCACTGCGTGGGTGGCTAAAAAAATCAGAGACTCATATTTTTGATTACATCGGAATGCGAAAAGAAAAGCTGGAGATTAAGTGATGCAAGCTCAACCCTTAATTGCAGTTCGCGATGTGCCAGCGAGCAGCCGTTGGTATCAGACTGTGCTCGGATGAACAAGTGCGCGGGGCGGTACAGAATATGAACGGCTCACGTTCAAAGACAAGTTGATTATGCAAATTCATCACTGGGATGCACGTGAGCATCCGTACTTGGGTGACCAGAAAATGTTGCCCTATGGAAATGGTGTGTTGCTCTGGTTTCAAACGGATGATTTTGATGTCGCCGTTGAGCGGGTGATAGCACACAACGCACAGATACTTGAGCCACCCAAAGTAAATGTCAGTGCTAATCATCGGGAGATTTGGTTACGCGACCCTAATGGTTACGTGGTGATGATTGCCAGCTCGTATGGCGATCTTGGTACTTTGGCGTAGTGAAGTAGGGCGGGTCATACCCACCAATTTCAAAATGGCGTGCGGTGGCGGGTGTGACCAGCCCTACAAAACAGGAGAGCTAATATGACCATACACCTTGATCACACCATCGTGCCATCTAGAAATCAGATCGCCTCGGCGCAACTGTTGGCTGAGTTGCTGGGTGTGCCTTGGGCTGCAACATCTGTTGGGCCATTTTCTCCTGTTTACGTCAACGATGGATTGACACTCGATTTTCAGGATACTGATGAGCAGTTTCACATTTACCATTTTTGCTTTCGCGTGAATCAGGCAGACTTTGATGCCATTCTGGCGCGCATCAAAGCGGCTGGCATCCAATATCGCAGCACGGTAGGTGGGGCGGTGGATAGGCGAGTTGATCCGCACTATGGAAATGTTTATTGGAACGAGCCAGACGGGCATCAGTGGGAAATGTTGACGGTGAGTTATGCAAGGGCTAGTCGCTAGATTGATTGCAATAGGATGAAGGGAGTGATAATGAAAACTAAATCAGAAACACCTAAAAATATCGATGAATACATCGCGGCTTACGCTCCCGATATTCAGGAGATTTTGCAAAAAACAAGAGCGGCAATCAGCAAGGCTGCGCCCGATGCAGTAGAAAAAATCAGTTATGCAATGCCGTGTTTTGCGCAGCAAGGGAATCTGGTTTATTTCGCCGCGGCGAAAAAGCACTTGGGCTTTTACCCCACCTCGTCAGGCATCGCGCGATTCGCTCAAGAATTATCGGGTTACAAGGGTGCAAAAGGCTCGGTGCAGTTTCCGTTTGATAAGCCCATTCCATACCACTTAATAAATCAGATTACGAAATTTCGAGTGGCGGAAAACTTGGCAAAAGCAGCAAGAGCTAAATAGCCCCATTCGCCCTGATAATCAGCGACTTGACCGCTTGCGGACTTAGTCGAATGGCTAGTTGTTTTATCAGCTTGTCGAAGGGTGAATTATTAGCACCGCCACTCATGGTTCGACAAGCTCACCACGAACGGCGGGATCAATCAGAATTTTTTACAACAGGAGGAACACATCATGGCAAAAGTCAGCACGTATCTAAACTTCCCTCGCACCACCGAAGCAGCATTTGACTTTTACAAAACCGTTTTCGGTACGGAGTTTTCCACACCGATTGGTCGTTTCAGTGATATGCCTGCGCAGCCCGGTCAGCCGCCGCTGAGTGATGCCGATAGAAATCTGGTGATGCACGTTGCGCTGCCCATTTTGGGCGGGCATGTGCTGATGGGGACGGATGCGCCAGAATCATTGGGTTTCAAGCTTATTCAAGGCAACAATGCCTATATCAATCTTGAGCCAGACACCCGCACTGAAACCAATCGATTATTCAAATTACTGTCTGATGGTGGCAAGGTGGAAATGCCGCTGACGGATATGTTTTGGGGTGCTTATTTTGGCAGCCTCACCGATAAATTTGGCGTGCAGTGGATGTTCAACTGCGAAAACAAATCGTGATTTTTCTTAGGAGGATTTATGACTACGCAGAGTGAAAAAATTGAATTTTAACTTACGCTTCCCTATCCGATAGAGCTTGTGTGGGAAGCGATTACCAGAGCCGATGCTATAACTCAGTGGTGTATGGGAACCAATTTTTAGCCTGTAGTTGGCTACAAATTTCAATTCAGCGCCAAGCCCAATATGGCATGGCGGGGTTGGGTCGATTGCGAAGTGCTTGAAGTTGATCGACCGAACTGTCTTCGATTCAGTTGGCAAAGCATGAGTAAGCAATCCCCGACTACGGTGACCTACAAGTTAGCAAGTGTGTCAGATGGCACTCACATCAAAGCATAGCATGGGGGTTTCAACCGCAGTCATGGATGGTTTTCTGGCTGGTTGTTTAGGATGATGCTAAGTGCTGGCTTGAAACGAGAATTATCATGTTGGTTGCCGCAAGTTTTGGAGAACGGCAAGCGGGGAGACTTCGGAGCAATTATTGATCGTTCAAAAAAGTAGTTTCTGACTGATGAGTTTGCGTCAGGTGAGATAGTAGTTTATCGGCTTGAATAGATTATTTAGGACAATACAAGGAGGTTGCCATGAGTACCCAGAAAATTTCTGCAACGCTATCCGCTATTACCCCATACCTCACGGTACACGGCGCAGAAGCGGCAATCGCGTTTTACACAAACATTTTCGGCGCGAAAGAGGTCGGTCGCCTCATCATGCAGCCGGGCAACAAGATAGGACATGCCGAGTTGGCTTTCGGTAATGCCGTGCTGTATCTGGCGGAAGAAAATCCCGCATGGGGCAATAAAAGCCCTGCCACTGTAGGCGGCTCGCCTGTCACTATTGCCCTGCGTGTAAGCGATGTCGATGCGACTTTTCAGCGCGCGGTAGAGGCGGGTGCAACGGTACTGGAAGGCGTTAAAGATCAATTCTACGGCGAACGTGCAGCAGCATTGATTGATCCTTTTGGGCATCGTTGGCACATCAGCACGCACATCGAAGATGTGTCGTTTGCTGAAATGCAAAGACGTTGTGATGCCATGATGGCGGGATAATACCCTGTGGAAAATTCAACGGAAAGCTAGGAGAGCGTGATGAGTACGACAACAAAACATTGTTTTTTTAACTTCGCCAGCGTCTATCCCCTGTATATCGCCAAGGCAGAAAAAAGGGGCGCACGAAAGCTGAAGTGGACACGGTAATTTGTTGGCTGACAGACTATAGCCAGCGCGAGTTAGAAGAACAATTAGAAAAGCAAAAAGACTTTGCTTCCTTTTTCAGCGAAGCACCCAAGCTGAACCCTTCCCGAACCTTGATCAAAGGTGTCATTTGCGGTATGCGCATCGAGGACATTCAAGAGCCATTGATGCGAGAAATACGTTATCTCGATAAATTGGTCGATGAATTGGCAAAGGGAAAAACGATGGAGAAAATTTTAAGAACTTAACTTTATAACGCATCATTCGACACTAATAAGGAGAACATCATGAATCCAGCTTATCAACTCAACGCAAAACTTGACCTTTCGTTTGAACGCATTGTCGATGTGCCGAAAGAATTGGTGTGGCGGTGCTGGACAGAGCCGAAACATCTCATGCCGTGGTTCTGTCCCTTGCCTTGGAAGACTGTTGAATGCGAGATCGATTTACGCCCAGGCGGTATTTTTCGCACCGTGATGCAATCGCCCGAAGGCAAATTATTTCCCGGCACAGGCTGCATTCTGGAAGCGATCCCCAATGAGCGGTTCACCTGGACTAGCGCGCTGTTGCCGGGCTATCGCCCCAATGTGTTAACCGCCCCCTGCGGCGATGAGCAGGTGCAGTTTTCCTTCACCGCTACGATTGCGCTGGCGGCACACGGCAGCGGCACACGCTACACCGCCACCGTACAGCACGCCGATGAAGCAGGCTGCCAGCAACACGCGGCGATGGGCTTTGAAGAGGGGTGGGGCAAAGCGCTTGAGCAGTTGGTGGAGTACGCAAAGAAGATGTAAGTGGGGCGCAGGTTTTACGCTGCCTATCTGCGTGATATTGATAGAGGTGGAGCAATGAGCTTAACGACACAACAAAGTGCAAATCTGCTTGCCCTGTTGCAAGCCAGATTTACGCAAAATATGCAGCGGCACGCTAGTCTTGCTTGGCATAAGGTTCAAGCCAGGCTTGCGGCAAGTCCAGAAAAATTAGGCTCGCTACAGCAAATGGAGGATACGGGCGGTGAGCCTGATGTGATTGGACTGGATGAGCAAACGGGCGAGTTCATTTTTTGCGATTGCTCGGCAGAAAGCCCCGCTGGGCGCAGGAGCCTGTGTTACGACCGCGCAGCACTGCAAGCGCGCAAAGAAAACCGGCCCGACAACAATGTGATGGATGTGGCAGCCGCAATGGGCATTGAGTTGCTGAACGAGACGGAGTATCGGCAGCTTCAGCAATTGGGCTACTTCGATTTGAAAACATCGAGCTGGGTACATACGCCTGCCAGCATTAGAAAACTCGGCGGCGCGTTGTTTTGCGACCGTCGCTATGACAGCGTGTTCCTGTATCACAACGGCGCGCAATCCTACTATGCGGCGCGGGGATTTCGCGGTTTGTTGCGCGTCTGGAATTAAAGTCATCAATCAAACGAAAGAGTAAGTGATGACACCAAGCTGGCTAGAAATTTTGCGCTTGCTTGCCATGCTCGGTTGTGGGCTGATGGCGGGAATCTTTTTTGCGTTCTCCAATTTTGTAATGCGCGCTTTCGCCAGAATCTGCCCCTCTCAAGGAATCGCCGCAATGCAGGCGGTCAATATCACCGTGTTGAATCCCCTGTTTATGTTGGCATTCATGGGCACGGCGGCTCTTTGCATAGCTGACATTGCACTGGCGCTGGTGTTTGGCAGCGGCAACACGGTGTACTTGATTGCAGGCGGCGCGCTGTATCTGCTGGGCAATATCGGCGTGACGGCAGTATTCAATGTGCCGATGAACGATGCACTCGCTGCCGTCGATGCGGGCCAGCCCGATACAGTGCACATCGGGAAGCACTACCTCGACAAATGGACGTTCTGGAATCACGTCCGCACGATCACGGCACTGGCGGCCGCTGCGGCATTCACCCTCGCCCTGGTCGGCAGTCCGGCAGCGTCGTCATGACTCTGAACGAAGCGCGCCAATTGGCCCTGTCGCTGCCGGAAGCGACAGAGCAGCCCCACCACGAACCGACTTCATTCCGCGTACGCGGCAAAATATTTGCCACCATTGCCGGAGATCAGCAGCACTAGCACATATTTGTTGACGAACTTGCACGCGAACAGCCAATCAAACTCTCGCCGGACGCCGTGGAAAACTCTGGTGGGGACAAAATGTCATGGGTGTGCGCGTCGAACTATCCCGGGTCAACACCCAGACCCTGAAGGCTTTGCTGCACAAGGCATGGCAGCGCAGAGCACCGAAAAGCCTGCTGCGTGAGCATCACTGCTGACATTACGTTGTCAGCAGGCTGGAGTTACCATAGGACCAACAAAACTGCGGAGCCTCCCATGAAAACACTGGACTGGAAAAAAGAGCTCAAACACCTGTACCAGCCCTCCACCAGGGAAGTCGCGCAATTGGATGTGCCCGCCATGAATTTTCTGATGATAGACGGCAAGGGCGACCCCAATACCGCGCAGGAATATGCCGATGCCATCGAGGCCCTGTTTGCTGTGGCTTACACGCTCAAGCTCATGGTTAAGAAAGGCACGCTGGCCATCGATTATGGCGTGTTGCCGCTGGAGGGTCTGTGGTGGGCGGATGACATGAGCAAGTTTTCGACGGCAGACAAGAGCAACTGGCTGTGGACGGCGATGATTGCGCAACCGGAATTTGTCACACAGGCGATGGTGCAAGCGGCGATTGCCGAGGTATTAAGAAAGAAGAATCCGGCGTCCCTCTCCAAACTGCGCTTTGAACTATTCAGCGAAGGCCAATGCGCGCAGATCATGCACATCGGACCGTTCAGCGAGGAAGGCCCGAGCATCGAGAAGGTGCATCACTTCATCGAGGCTGGCGGGAATACGCGGCACGGCAAACACCACGAGATCTATCTGAGCGACATTCGCAGGGCCGCCCCGGCCAAGTGGAAGACTGTCATTCGCCAACCCATGCAGAATTCATAAAGGAGAACGACCATGAGTAACGTCAAAAAGATTCCCGCTGGTTTCCATTCCATTACCCCTACCTGTCGGTGAAAGACGCCGTGTCCGCAATCAAGTTTTATCAACAAGCCTTCGGCGCAAAGTTAGTCGGACAGATCTCCATGCCGGATGGAACGGTTGGACATGCCGAGTTGCAGATTGGTGACTCCAAATTCATGCTGGCGGAAGAAATGCCCGCATGGGGCAACAAGAATCCGGCCACTGGGCGGTTCGCCCGTCGGTATCGCACTGTATGTGGATGACGCCGATGCTGTATTCAAACGCGCGCTGGCTGCCGGTGGGACAGAGATTGAGCCGGTGAAGGATCAGTTCTTTGGCGACCGCAGCGGTACGTTGAGCGACCCCTTCGAGCACAAGTGGCATATCCTGATACATATCGAAGATGTGTCGTTTGCGGATTTGCAGAAGCGTAGCGACGCGATGTTTGCAGCGCAAAAATAGGCAATGTGCCGACCGTTCCAAACACCCCCTGAAAGGAAATGCATGATGGACAATCCAGCCAACCAATTCATCGAGATCGCACCGGATTGCGAAACCAAAACGGCTATCGTGCCGCAGGACAAAGGCGACAAACGTTCCATCGCCACCATCGAGTACGAGTTGTTGAGCGACAAGCCTTACACCTACACCTTGTCCGAGTTGAAGTTCGCCACGCATGTGCAGCACAAGCAAATACCCCAGGCAGAACTCAAAGCACATCAGCAGCAGCTACGCGATGCGTTCTTCACCAAATCCTATGCCTGCATGCGCGCTTCGCCGCTGACCAAGAAATACGGCTGGGGTGCGCATTACGCTACGGACGGCAAGATCGCCATCTACCCGGTCGAAGGCGCGGATTACAAACGCCTGGTCAAGGACAAGAGCATCAAGAAATTCCTCGCTATGCGTAGCAAAAAATCGTGAGATTTTGATTGTTGAAAGGAGGTAGCTATGGCAACAGTGCGCGACGGTAGCAGATCTGTGCTGGTAATTGTTGATATGCAACGAGCAGTGCTAAGGGACACCAAAGAACCTTCCGTAGTTGTCGCGAATGTCGGGCAAGTGCTGACTCGGGCCAGAAGCGAGAAGGTACCGGTCATCTGGGTGCAGCATTCAGATGAGCAATTGACACATGGAAGTTCCGACTGGGAATTTGTTCCAGAACTGGTGCCGGAAGCAGGCGAACCGGTCATTCATAAGCATTACAACTCGGCCTTTGAAGCACCGGAACTTGAGCATGATCTGGCGAAATGTAATGCATCCCGTATCGTACTTGCGGGTGCTTCAACCAGCTGGTGTATCCGCGCGACTACCTACAGCGCGCTGGAACGTGGATATGATCTGACCCTCGTTGAAGACGGGCATACAACTGGAGATCAGGTTTCCTTCGACGGCAGGATTATCGGGGTAGAAGACATGATCATGGACTTGAACGTCGCAATGGCGTGGGTGACATACCCGGGGCGCAGAAGTAGCGCGATAATGGCCAGTGAGATCACCTTTTCCCCTTCTGAGTAACGCGATGCCGGAAATCGCTATCCATCAATGTTCAAACCTCGATCAGCCTGGTAGGTTGGCATTGCGGATGGCATTGCGGCCTCACATCACGCGCGAAGAACATGTAGCCGAAATGGTGGAGATGCTGCGGAAACCGGAACAATCTATCCAGCTTTTGGCCTGTGCTGATGACGGCGCCGGACTGTTGGAGTTGTCGATCGTGAGCGATGAGTGCCGTTCGCCAAGAGGCGGGACCATATGACCGACTATTACCTGCACGCACTAACTCTCGCCGCCGCGCTGGGCTGCGGACTGATGGCGGGAATCTTCTTTGAGTTCTCCAATTTCGTGATGCAAGCCCTGGCGCAAATTTCGCGCGACCATGGCATCGTCGCGATGCAAGCGATCAACGTCACCGTGCTAAATCCGCTTTTCATGCTGGCATTTTTCGGTACGGCGTTGATGTGCGCAGCGAGTGTTGCGTTGGCGTTGATATTTGATGGGAAGCACGGCACCGTGTATTTGCTCGCGGGCAGTGCGCTGTATCTGCTCGGCAATATCGGCGTGACGGCAGTGTTCAACGTACCAATGAAGGACGTACTTGCTCGGATCGATGCGACTGCAGAGGATGCGATCCCGATCTGGCAGCACTACCTGAAAAAATGGGCATTCTGGAATCACGTGCGCACCGTGACGGCGCTGTGCGCTGCTGGGGCATTTATGCTCGGCACGACGGTTAGCGCATCCTGATTGCATGGAGCCTGACGATACCCATGCTTATCAAGAACAAGGGCAAAGGCACGCCCTGCAGTATCTGGAATTACAACTCAAGTAAACCGGTTCAGTAGCGCAGCATTTTTTGTTGATGATGGGAGCATTTGAAAAATGTTTGTCCTTGACCACGTTTTAATTTCCGTCCGAAATCTGGACGAAGCTCGACCGTTTTACAACGCGGCAATGAATGCGTTGGGTGTAGAAAGAGTTTACGACCATCCCGACGCGCTGGCTATGGTGTACGTTGCAATAGCGCGAACGACAGCCATACGTGTCTGGCGGTCTATCAATCCGCGACGGCCAATCTGGATGACAAGCGCCACTGGTGTTTCAAGGCAAGTAGCCGGGCGCAGGTTCGAGCATTTCACGAAGCAGGCTTGTCCGCAGGCGGCAAGGATGACGGCACACCCGGCCTGCGCCGCCAATACCACGAACATTATTACGGCGCGTTTCTGCTCGATCCTTTCGGCAAACCGCGTTGAAGCGGTTTGCCACCGCTCAGAGGAATAAGCACTTGTATCAACCAGCAACTGGAGAAGTCGCGGAGGTCGACGTTCCGCCGTTGAACTTGCTGATGGTGGACGGCAAGGCCGATCCGGAAAAATGGAAGACTGTCATACGTCAGCCGACGCGGCCATGCTGAAGGGTTTTCGCCATGAACATAGGTAACCTTGCCTATCGTCCTATTTCGCTGCCATCATGCTGTCAGCAACCGGGGACGTGGATTTCTCTGCTGAACCGGACGCCGCATGACGTTCCAGGGAACGGCAAATATTGCCGATTGGCAACAGCCCGGTTCATGTAATCAGGCCGCGCTGTTTGGCGATGGAAACCGCCTCAGTCCGGCTGCGAACATTCAGTTCACGAAATATTGCAGAGATGTGGCCCTTGATGGTGGCTTCGGACAAATGCATGTTCAAGCCGATCTCTTTGTTGGAACAGCCCTTGCACAGCTGCTGCAATACCATGAACTGTTTGGGAGTCAGTCTTGGAGCGTCAGTGCGGCCTGACGACTGGGAGGACATGAGCAGCGGTGGAATATACACGCTTCCGCTCAATACCAGTTGCAATGCGCAAAGCATCACATCCACATGTTCGTGTTTTGGAATGAAGCCCATCGCACCAGCCTTGATAACCTGATGCACTTCGCCAAAATTTTCCGAACCCGATAACACTACCACAGGCACGGTCTCGGTTTGATCGAGCAAGTCAGTCAGTCCGGAAAGATCATCAGCTCTGCCAGGCATATGCAAATCCACCAGCGCGAGATCGGCATCCGGGTGTTCTGCCAGCAAACGCAATGTCGCGTCATGACTATCCGCTTCAAAAATGGATATTTCTTCGCCCAGACGCTTCAGGTGATGTTTCATACCTGCACGAAACAAGGCGTGATCGTCAGCAAGGATAATTTTCAGCACGGCCGGTAATCTCGGATGGTGACGAATTGATCGTAGCACAATTGCAAAGCACAAAGCCACGAACTGCCGGTGCTTAAATAGCACCAATAACCATGTAGATAACAGCTATATTTCCCGCAGATTGTTCTTGTTTGAACAGAGTGCGGATTTCCAGAGTCCGCTTTCAAAGGTATGGCGCAATCACACCGCCGTTATAGTTGGCGATCTCAATGACGCGAAGCATTTCACTGGCTTAGCTTGGGCTCTTTGATGACGGCGCTCGGCAGGAATGGATTCGTTCACTGCCGCGTAGCTCAATCACGGTGCACCTGCAAAACATCAATAGTGTGCGTATCGCAATTGCTCCAAATTCGACCGGCTGCCATGCAAGCGAAATTGCGTACAGCAAGTGTAGAGAAATTCGCTTAGCTCGAGCACGAACTATCGAACGTCAAGTTCTCCGGCCCTCGCCACCTTGCGCAGGAACGAACGCAGCTTGGCCGGTCGCACCGGCTTATGCAACACCGCAACTCCGCTGTCATGCACGTGACGAAGGGATTCCGCAGTCATGTCGCCGGTGACGACCAATGCGGGGATATTCATTCCCCACCTGGCACGTAGTTGCGTGATCGTTTCAATCCCGGTCCGTTGATCACGCAAGCGATAGTCGGCGATGATGACATCGGGTGCCTGCTGCAGCGATACCAGCGCCGCTTCGGCTGATTCCGCGACGAGGACCCGATAGCCCCAGGTGAGCAACAGCGATTGCATCGCTTCCCGCACTGTGACCTCATCATCGATGATGACGACGAACAAGCCAGACTCGTTGTCGTTGACCAGCGTGTCGTCGGCGTTTTCGTCAATCACTTTGCTCATTTCGCCTAGCGGCAATATCAGCCTGAACGTTGATCCGGTTCCTGGAGTTGAACGGACGCTTACCGTACAGTCGATAATTCTGGCAATGCGCTCGACGATGGCCAGACCCAATCCCAACCCCTTGCTGCGATCCCGTTCGGGATTGTTCAATTGCGTAAATTCCTGGAAGATGATTTCGCAGTCCTCTGGCTTGATACCGATGCCGGTATCGCTTACCTCCAGCACCAGGTGCGCATCTTGTACCGACCAAAGCAAGGTTATCTCTCCCGCATCGGTATAGCGTATTGCGTTGCCGATCAGGTTGCGCAGCATGGTTTCCAGTAATATTTTGTCCGAATAGGCCGCGATGTCCGGGCCGTCCGCCAGCAGGCGCAGCCCTTTCAATTTCACCGTCGGTTGGTACTCCGCTACGAGATAGTCAACCCACTCCTTGATGCGAAAATGGCGAATGTTTGGCTTGACGGCGCCCGCATCCAGTCTGGAAATATCCATCAATGCGTTAAACAAGCCCTCCAGCGCAGTAACACACCGACTAACACTGTCAACCAGCACGCGCACTTCGGGATACTTGATGCGCTCATCGAGGGCCGCAGCGAACATGCTGAGCGCGTGCAGCGGTTGACGCAAATCGTGGCTTGCAGCTGCGAGAAACCACGACTTGGCTATGTTGGCCCGTTCCGCCTCTGCTATTTTCAACTGAAGTTGCGCCGTCACCTCCTCCACCTGTTGACGCAGATCACTGCGGGCCGTGTCAAGCCTGTCCGCCATCAAATTCACGCCCTGTTCCAGTTCTCGCAGGTCGCCCTGGTGATCAACAGCTACGCGAACCTGATGCTCGCCTTTGCCTATGCGATCAATGGCGTCCTTGATGCGTATTATCGGACGGCTAACCAGGCGACTAAGGAAGACGGCCAACAGCGCCGCACCCAGCAAGCTCAACAATGTCACGTTGATGCCCGTTGACAAGAGTTGTTTGCGATCCGCGTCAATGCGCAGCAATGACATTTCGATTACGACCGTGCCCATGACCTGCCGAGCTGGCAAATTCTGGGTACCGAGCGCGGCATAGGGATCGTTTTGCAAAACATCGAGAGGGACAATGGGCGCGCTGAACGCAACCCAGGTTCCGGCAGCGTCACGAAAACTTCCTTCGTTGATCGCGCGTGCGACGGTAGACTCGGCAATTTCATTGCCCAGCCTGGCAAGCACCTGGCCGTTGTTGTCGAGCACCACGATGCCGTTAACATCGTTTTCCTGCATATAGGTTTGCAACAATGCTGACAGGGTATTCAGATTAGCGGCGAATACGGGAAATTCCGCAGCGGTCGCAAGCTGCCGGGTCAGCGCTAGTC
>JBARHR010000204.1:0-5919 GCA_049799335.1 Gallionella sp.
GCCTGGGGCTGAATACGTAGCTGAAGCTGTTGTCGAATTTCACCTCATCAATCAGTTTCATCGTTGCATCGAAATCCTGCTCAGTTTCACCCGGAAAACCCACAATAAAATCCGATGTAACGCAGATATCCGGGCGCGCAGACCTTACGCGACGAATGATGGACTTGTATTCAAGTACCGTATGGCCGCGTTTCATCGCTGCCAAAATACGATCCGAACCGGATTGCACCGGTAGATGCAAATGGCTCACCAGTTTGGGTGTGGACGCATAGACGTCGATCAGTCGCTGCGTCATATCCCGAGGATGAGAGGTTGTGTACCTGATTCGGCTGATTCCACCGAGAGCGGCGACTCTTTGTAACAAATATGCAAAGTCCACAGTGTCACCGTCGTCACCTGCGCCGTTGTATGCATTGACATTCTGTCCCAACAGCGTGACCTCTTTCACACCGCGAGAAGACAGTTGTTCAATGTCACGGATTACGTCCCGCAGCGGACGCGAAACTTCCTCGCCGCGTGTATAGGGCACGACACAGAAAGTGCAATACTTGCTGCACCCTTCCATTACGGAAACGTATGCAGAGCCTCTTGGCTGCCCGAATACCTCGCTGCCTGCTTTCGCCACATCGGGAAGGTAATCGAATTTTTCTATCTCCGGAAAGCGGATGTCTACTTGCGCTTGCGTCGTCTCTCGCCGAGCCTGCAGCATTTGTGGCAAGCGATGCAGTGTCTGGGGACCAAACACCAGGTCGACGTAGGGTGCCCGATCCAGAATTGCAGCACCCTCCTGGCTGGCAACACAACCTCCGACTCCTATCAGCAAATTCGGATTTGCAAGCTTAAGCGGGCGCATCCTGCCCAGATCCGAAAAAACCTTTTCTTCCGCCTTGTCTCTTATCGAGCACGTATTAAACAGTATGAGGTCTGCCTCTTCGGGATGTTCAGTCTGTTCCATCCCCTCGCAAGCGCGCATGATATCCGCCATCTTGTCCGAGTCGTAGACATTCATTTGGCAGCCATAGGTTTTGATATATAGTTTTTTCAACACTTCATTACGTACTTGTTAGTTGGTTACCTCCCGAATATACCCCGAACAATTCAACGACAAGAATTCTCTTATCCTCAATTATTTTGTGTGTATACCCGACTATTTTACTTGTATACTTCGCAACAGTTTCATCAACTATTTTTATTTGGTTGAATCCTTAACATCAAAGTGAAAGCACTAAATGGCCCTCATCGCTACTGTCGCATCAATCTTCACCGTAACCCTCGCTGTATTGTTTGCAGGGTGGATGTTAACGCAGATTTTTAAAGGGTAATCTTTCGTCTCGCGGCCGGCGGCCGGCAGTATCGCCAGCCTTCAAGTATTAACGTTAACGTGTTTTGTGCCTGTGTGTTTCCACTACGGGCGTGTGTTTCTATCCGACAGTTCCTTGCCAAATTGTAAATTTGTGCTAGCATTCCGGCTGCAAAATTATTTTTTGTGAATATAACTACTTCTCGGAGGAAAAAATGGCGCTAATCGCAACGATCTCATCACTTGGAACTGCAATTGCTGCAGTGCTATTTGCACTGTTCATGGTTAAAGAATTGTTCAAGTAAACACAACTTGTCATTCAAAGACAAAACTCCAGCGCAGCTGGAGTTTTTTTTGGTGGTGATAGGTGGATTTGAACCACCGACCTCAGCGTTATGAGTGCTGCGCTCTAACCACCTGAGCTATATCACCTCGAAGAGCGCGGCATTCTCCAGATTTCACGCCACTTTGTCAATGTGTGCAGGCTATATTCTTCAGGTCGACGTCGGGAAATTCCTTCTGCATGGCAGTGACTCTGGTAACGATTGCCGCATCGACGTCTTTCAGCAAAAAAGTCGTCGCCTGCAGCTTCTCGACGCGTTCCCTCACCTTCGCCGTATGAATGTCTCGGGTGGCCTGCAGTTCCTCCAGGAAGTTTTGCGCCGCGTCAGGTGACTTGAATGCGCCGAGAGAAATGGCGTTGTGTAAATCTCCCGGTTTTTGTACGATAAAGTACTTACTAATTCCACGCGCCTTGAGCTGGGTGATCTTCCGATTTATTGCGGCCTTGCTTGGTAATGGCGGGATGTACACCCAATAGCGGGTGAGTTGGTCAACCTCGCGCGTTGCCACGTTGTTTCCAAGATTCATCCCCGCAAGAGTCTTGGTCACTTTACTTAAGTCTGCACCGGAAAACTCGCCCCACTCCAGGCAAAATAATTCATTCGTCGTGGTCGCGGCAGGAGACGAGATGGAAAGGGCCAGTTGAAAATTCGATCTGCTTCGGTTGGTCACGGCGGTCGCAATGGCGGGCAGCGGTGGTATCAAAACTGGTTCTGTTTCAGCTTCCCTAATCAGTCGTATCTTTTCTTCATTCAGCCTTGGTTGAGGCTGAAGTTTCCGATCAGACTGCCATTCCCATCCCGACCGTATAGCCGCAAATAACACCAAGCCAGCCAACAACAAAAATAAAAAAAAAGCCCTCATGCCGTGCTCTCATGCTGCGCAATCACTTGTAAACCCTGTAGCACCAAGTGTTCCACCCTTACAATTGTCAAATTTACGTGACTGCTCAAGTCGTCTGCGGCTCCGCCACTTAAGACCACCTTGGCGTGATTCGTCTTGAGCAGTCCGTGCTGCCTTTGAATTGCACCACAGGTCGCCTGAATCGCCCCGCTAAAAATCGCGTTAGGAGTGCTTTTCGGAAACGACTCGAATTCGCCTTTAATCGGCGTCAATCCAGCCGTAGCCCCGTAAAGACCGGTCTGCATGAGCTTTATCCCTGGCACGATCAACCCGCCCAGGAATTCCCCCTGCCCGGACAAAGCATCGATGGTCGTCGCCGTCCCGCAATTAACGACCAAACATTCGGCATTAAGCATGCTCCACGCTCCAATCAACCCCGCCCATCGGTCGACACCCAGTGTTTCGGACATCTCATACGAATTTCTCACCCCACATTGCTGATCACGCGCGACAATAAATCGCGGCTTCTCCTGACAGCCCGTACCGATCGTACGGACGTGGTCAGCGACTTGTTCGCCTGCCACATTGCTGACCCAAATCTGATCGACGTCGTTTATGTCTTTTCCCAATTCCTCGCAGGAGGATGTTATGCGTTCAGAGAGGTGCAAATACTCGCTGGTAGGCAACATGCCGCTCTTTAACCAGTTGTTGCCCTTCACGAAAGCCCACTTGACGCGCGAATTTCCGGAATCTATTAGCAGCATCATATCGGTTGTATTCCGATCTCACCCGAATTGAAGTATCGTATACCCCGCCTGTTTTCCAAACACAATTCGCCCATGTCGTTAATCCCGCGCGCAGTTCCGCTCGCAATTTCCCCATCGGGCAGATTTAGATCTACCTGACAATTCTGGTGTAGGTGATAACGTTCCCATTCAGCGCGTAACAACGCGAGCCCACCCCGCTCAAAATCGCGCATCGCGTCCGCCAGATCCGACAATAGCGCGGCCATCAATTGATTGCGGCATGGCAGGTCCAAACAAACCTCATCCAAACCGCAAGCCGGCTGATCGATGCGTGCATGCAAATATGCCGGCACCGAACAATTAATTCCGACACCAATTACCACGGTACTGGGACCAAGTACATCGCCTTGCGCCTCGACAAGCACGCCGCCCAACTTGCCTCGTCCAGTCAATATATCGTTTGGCCACTTGAGATAAACATCCCGCGCGCCCAGTCTTTTTAGTGCCCGCACTTGCGATACACCGACCGCCAAGCTCAATCCGGACAGCGAGTTCAACCCGCACCCGAATTTCCACAAAACCGAGAACGTAAGCGAATTCCCCAGACCAGAGTGCCAGGTTCGTCCAAGTCGACCTCGACCATCAGTCTGCAATTCCACTGCCAGCACGTTTCCGGTTTGCAGTCGATCATTCACGCCCGCAGCCCTGCATCGCTGCATCAGCAGCGCATTGCTGGACCGCGCTTGCTCGAATATCTCAATATCGAACCGTCCGGCATAGTCGCCCAAACGGGAAGATATCTCGCCGGCATCCAGCTTTTCCCAAGGCCGACCGAGACGATATCCGCGGCCGCGAACACGGTGCAGATCAACCCCAATTCCGGCGACTTTCGACAGCAGATTAAATACACTGGCGCGGGAAATTCCAAGCTGCCGAGCCAGGATTTCGCCGGAGTGAAACTTCCCGTTGGCCATCAGGGTGAGTAACTTCCAGGTTGTATCGGCCGGAATTCTCTTGGTCATTGCGTCATCTCAACATCGCGACGCTTCGCGACCTCAAGAAACTGCAGGATTTCCTCTTTGCGGTTTACCGCATCCCGGTATCCAAGATCGATTAGCGCTCTTGAGTAGTATTTCTCCGACAACAAATAACTTACCAGCGTTATGCCGCTGTGCCGGGTCACGCCAGCCAACCTGAGCAGAAATCGTATAGTCCAGGGCAATTCCTTTACATGTCGCTCGGCGATTTTGTCGATCGGTTTACTGGGGGATATTACCATCACATCAACATGCTTAAGCTTGGTATTCTCCAGCATGTCGGCGGGCATGATCGCCACCAGATCATTGATCTTTTTTACGCGCTCCAGATCGACATCCATACTATCCAGAAAAATGCTATCCAACGCGTGTCCGGCTATCTGCGCCAGCGTGGGGAACTCACTTATGTCGTCGCGTTGCGTAACTTCGGCATACACGTTTGCAGTTACACCAATAACCAATATGCGTGTAGCACCCAGATGCAAGGCGCCACTGATAGGTGCAATCTGGCGCATCGAACCGTCGCCAAAATATTCTCTGTTGATCAAAGTTGGCTTGAACAAAAACGGCAGGGAGGCGGAAGCCAGCAGATGTTTGATTTCGATATTGGTGGGCACACCGACGCGCCCCGTCCCCTTCCATGCGGACAGCCCTTTGGCGCCTTGAAAGAAAGTGACCGATTGCCCGGACCCGTAACCGGATGCAGTAACACTCAGCGCATGCAGGTAGCCCGCATCAATATTTTCCTGAATATTTTCGCACGGAAGAATTTGTTCCAGCAGTTCAATCAGCGGCGAGTTATCCAGCAACGATGTCCTGTGGTGTTTCCTGATGCCAATGAAGCTCATACCGACACCGGCCAACCAGCGCAATGTGTTGTTTAGTACACCCAGGGCGTCGGTGCGATAGATCTGCCCGGCGTGAAAATTCTTCCAGGTGTTCACTAGATATTGCACGCCCATGCTGAAATTTCGCGCGTTGATCGCTATCGTCGCCGCATTGAGTGCACCTGCCGAAGTACCGCAAATAACCTTGAACGGGGAATGTGAACGCCGCGGCAAGAACTCGGCAATCGCCTTGAGCACGCCCACCTGGTAGGCTGCACGGGCACCGCCACCGGTGAGTATCAGACCTGTGCGTTTTTCCATTGCTACCTAATTGACTTCTGCGCGAACAGATTCCAGCGCGTCCTTGAGTGTCTCCTCGCGCAACGCATTTAACGATTCCGACAACATATCTGCCGCATCGACCAGGTTAACCGGCAGAGTCGGCGGATCGGTGTTTGCCACCAGAACGGCGGCGGCACCGACGACGCGAAGCAGCCGCGCTCTTTCGTTCATCAGCATTTCTATTTCCTTGCGCAGCAGATCAATTTCCTGTTTGTTCATCGTGTTCTCCCTAGTATTTCTTCACGCCTGCCACCGCCAGGGCGCTCATATTGACGATACGCCGAACTGTCGCTGTAGATGTCAGAATATGCACTGATCTGTTCGCGCCCAATAAAATAGATCCTATAGTCACCCCATCGGCAGCTGCCATTTTCAACAAGTTGTAAGCGATATTTGCCGCATCCAGATTAGGCATAATCAGCAGATTCGCGTTGCCCTTGAGGCGTGAATTCGGGAATATTTCCGAGCGTAAACTTTCCGAC
>JBARHR010000205.1:0-10928 GCA_049799335.1 Gallionella sp.
ACAGCTGATCGAATACGTACCTGCACCGGATTTTCCGACTGCCGGGTTCATCTATGGTTTGGCCGGAGTGAGGGAGGGTTATCGCACCGGTCGCGGTCGCGTGATAATGCGCGCGCGGACGCACATTGAAGATATCGGCAAGGGCGAGCGCCAGGCGATTGTTATCGACGAGCTGCCCTATCAGGTGAACAAGGCCAACTTGCTGATTCGCGTAGGCGAGCTGGTGCGCGAGAAGCGCATAGAAGGAATTTCCGAAATTCGCGACGAATCCGACAAATCCGGCATGCGCGCGGTGATCGAGTTGAAGCGCGGTGAAAACGCCGACGTAATCCTCAACAAGCTTTACAAGGACACCCAGCTACAGGACAGCTTCGGCATCAATATGGTCGCCATCATCGATGGCCAGCCGAAGCTGCTCAATCTCAAGGAGATCATCGACGCGTTCCTGCGCCATCGCCGCGAAGTGGTGACGCGCCGCAATATTTTTGAATTGCGCAAAGCGCGCGAACGCGGCCATATCCTCGAAGGTCTGGCGGTGGCGCTGTCCAACGTTGATGAAATCATTGCGCTGATCAAGGCTGCGCCGACACCCGCCGATGCCAAACGCGAACTGATGGCGCGCAGTTGGCGTTCGTCGCTGGTGGAAGACATGCTTAGCCGCGTCAGCGATGCATCGCGTCCGGACGGATTGTTGCCGATATTCGGGTTGACCGGAGACGGTAGTTTGCGCGGTTATCACCTTTCCGATGCGCAAACCCAGGCAATACTGGAATTGCGTTTGCAACGCCTGACCGGACTGGAGCAGGACAAAATCGTCGGCGAATATCGTGAAGTGATGGACAAGATCACCGACCTGCTGGATATTCTGGCGAGACCGGAACGTGTGACCCAGATCATTGGCGACGAACTGGCAGCGGTCAAGGCACAGTTTGGCGACCAACGACGCAGCGAGATCATTACGCATACTCAGGACATGAGCATGGAGGACCTGATCGCGCCGGAAGACGTTGTGGTCACACTGTCGCATGGCGGCTACATCAAGGCGCAACGCCTTGACGAATATCGCGCTCAAAAGCGCGGCGGACGAGGCAAACAGGCCACCGCGACCAAGGAAGACGATTTCATCGACAACCTGTTCATCGCGAACACGCACGACTACATACTGTGTTTTTCGAACCGAGGCAGTGTGTATTGGCTGAAGGTGTACGAAGTGCCACAAGGCAGCCGTATTTCGCGCGGCAAGCCGATAATCAATCTATTGCCGCTGGGCGAGGGCGAGAAGATCAACGCGGTCCTGCCGGTTAGCGAATTCGTCGACGACAAGTACGTGTTCTTCGCTACCGCCAACGGTACCGTGAAGAAGACCTCGTTGAACGATTTCTCGCGTCCGATGAAACGCGGCATCATCGCCATCAATCTCGATGAGGATGATAGGCTGATCGGGGTTGCGGTGACCGACGGTGCACATGACGTAATGCTGTTCTCGGATGGGGGCAAGGCGGTTCGTTTCGACGAGAATGACGTGCGTGCGACAGGCCGCGCTTCCCGAGGGGTGCGCGGCATGAAGCTGGGCGAGGGTCAATCGGTAATATCATTGCTGGTCGCGGAAGACGAGAAACAGAGCGTACTGACAGCGACCGAAAACGGCTACGGCAAGCGCAGTCCGATCATTGAATACACCAGACATGGTCGCGGTACACAGGGCATGATTGCGATCAAGACCTCCGAACGCAACGGCAAGATCGTTGCCGCGACGCTGGTCAATGTCGAGGATGAGATCATGTTGATCGGAACCAGCGGCGTGCTGATCCGTACCCGCGTCAAGGAAATCCGCGAAATGGGACGTACCGCACAGGGCGTTACCTTGATGAATATGGAAAAAGGTGAAAAACTCGCCGGATTGAGCCGAATCGCGGAATCGGAGGAAGAGTTGAGTCTGGGCGCGATCGAACAGAGCAATGGAAACGGAGCATAGCTTTTAGTCGCAATTTCCCGGAATAGAAATCAGCTTGCGGATATCTTTAATTTTTGGAGTAATACAACCATGACTATATATAACTTCAGTGCCGGACCTGCGGTACTGCCCAAGGAAGTTTTGCAACAAGCCCAGTCGGAACTGACGGAATGGCATGGCAGCGGCATGTCGGTGATGGAGATGTCGCATCGTGGCAAGGAATACATGGGAATTCAGGCCCAGGCTGAGGCGGACCTGCGCGAGTTGATGGGCATACCGGAAAATTACCAGGTGTTGTTCCTGCAGGGTGGTGCCAGCCAGCAATTCGCAATGGTTCCGCTGAATCTGCTGCGCGGCAAACTTTCCGCAGACTATGTAAACACCGGCGAATGGTCCAAGAAGGCAATCAGCGAGGCCAAGAAATTCAGTTATGTGAATGTGGTTGCCAATAACAGCGACAAGAATTGCACTTACGTGCCTGCTTTCGAAAATTGGAAGTTGGACAAAGATGCTGCGTATTTGCACTACACCCCGAATGAAACCATAGGCGGCGTCGAGTTCGACTGGGTTCCCAATAGCGGCAGCATTCCACTGGTTGCAGACATGTCGTCGAATATCCTGTCGCGTCCGGTGGACGTGTCCAAATATGGTTTGATTTATGCCGGTGCGCAGAAAAATATCGGGCCTGCCGGTTTGACCATCGTCATCGTGCGCGAAGACCTGGTGGGTCACGCGCCGAGCGGCATGCCTACGATGCTCGATTACAAGACTCATGCAGAAAACGAATCCATGTACAACACGCCGCCGACTTATGGCATTTACATGGCAGGATTGGTGTTCCAATGGCTCAAGAAGAATGGCGGCATCGTCGCGATGGAAAAGGTCAATATTGCAAAATCAGATCTGCTCTACAACGCCATTGATGCAAGCAACGGTTTCTACCATTGTCCGGTAAACGAGACGGATCGTTCACGCATGAATATTCCGTTTACCCTGAAGGATTCCGGTCTGGACGGCGATTTTCTGAAACAGGCTGATGCACGGGGTCTGCTGCAATTGAAGGGACACCGCTCGGTAGGCGGCATGCGCGCATCGATCTACAACGCGATGCCATTGGCGGGCGTGCAGGCGCTGGTTGATTTCATGAACCAGTTTGCTTCGCAGCGGGGTTGATTGTTTGCAATGCTCCGTGCAGGCGCTTCGCGGTGTCAGCACGGGAATCACTGTTGAAAGTGCTGTTCAGCGGCCGATCTGTTCGCCGCAAATTGATTTAAAGGGAAGTTACTGACGATGGCCAAGACATTTCAGATACTCACACTGAACAAGATTTCCTCGCAGGGGTTGAAACGACTGCCAGCTTCGCTTTACGTCACCGGAACCGATATAGCTGAACCTGACGCGATATTGGTGCGTTCCCAAAATATGCTGGAGATGACTATCCCCGACTCGGTCATGGCGATAGCGCGGGCGGGGGCGGGAACCAACAACGTGCCGGTCAAAAAGATGAGCGCGCGGGGTGTGCCGGTATTCAACGCGCCGGGCGCGAATGCCAACGCGGTCAAGGAACTGGTGATAACCGGCATGCTGCTGGCGTCGCGCAATATCGTGCCCGCCATAAACTTTACCGCCCGCCTGCAGGGTGACAGTGCGTCGCTGCACAAGCAGGTTGAAGAAGGCAAGAAGCATTTTGCCGGGACCGAGTTGCGCGGCCGCACGCTGGGTATCGTTGGCTTGGGTGCAATTGGTCGCCTGGTCGCGGACGCCGCCATCGGATTGGGCATGAGCGTGATCGGATTTGATCCGGAAATCACCGTGGATGCCGCCTGGAGTTTGCCTTCACAAGTCAAGAAAGCAAACAGTGTCGAAGACCTGCTCAAACACAGCGACTTCATCAGTCTGCATGTGCCGCTGCTCGACGCCACGCGCGATCTGATCAACGACAAGCGTGTCAAGGTGATGAAGTCCGGCAGTGTGCTGCTTAACTTTTCTCGCGATGGGATTGTCAACGAAGATGCAATACTCGCCGGCCTGGCAAGCAAACTGGTGCGCTGCTATGTTTGCGATTTCCCGTCGGAAAAATCGCGGGGCAATCCCGGTGTGATTGCGCTGCCGCATCTGGGCGCCTCGACTGTCGAAGCGGAGGAGAACTGCGCGGTGATGGTTGCGGAGCAGTTGCGCGAATATCTGGAGCACGGCAACATTACCAATACGGTGAACTTCCCCAACGTATCTATGCCGCGCGAGTCGTCTTTCCGCCTCGCCATTGCCAATAGCAATGTACCCAACATGCTGGGACAGATTTCAACCGCGCTGGCAGCAGCTGGTATCAACATCCACAACATGATGAACAAATCGCGCGGCGATATGGCGTATACCCTGGTGGATAGCGACAGCGCGATTCCAGCGGAACTGATCGCGCAAATGGCGGCGATACCGGGCGTGCTGATGGTTCGCGACCTGCGCCTGGCGGAAGCGGCATGAGCGAAGAGCTGCAACGCCTACGCGAACAAATCGACCAGCTTGACGACGAGTTGCTGAAGCTGATCAATCAGCGGGCGGGGCTCGCGCAGCAAATTGGGCATCTCAAGGAAGACGGCAAAGTAATGCGACCAGAACGTGAGGCACAGGTGCTGAAACGGTTGCAGGACAACAATGCCGGGCCGCTGGGCAATACCGCGGTCGTCCAGCTGTTTACCGAAGTCATGTCGCAATGCCGGGCGCTGGAGGCGCCGATGAGCGTGGCCTATCTGGGCCCGGAGGGGACGTTTAGCGAGGCCGCGGCATTGAAGCGTTTTGGTCACGCGATACAGGGACAGTCCTGCGCCAGCATAGACGACGTTTTTCGTACGGTGGAAAGCGGTGCCTCACAGTATGGCGTGGTGCCGGTGGAAAATTCCACAGAAGGGGCGGTTGGTCGCACGCTCGATCTGCTGCTGAACAGCAACCTGCAAATTTGCGGCGAAGTGATGCTGCAAGTTCATCAATGCGTACTCTCCAACGAGAATGATCTGGGATTGATCCGCAAGGTCTATTCGCATCCGCAATCGTTCGGTCAGTGCCAAGGCTGGCTCAACGTGAACCTTCCGCATGCTGAACGCGTCACCGCTTCGAGCAACGCCGACGCGGCACGTCTTGCCGCGTCCGAATCCTTTGCGGCTGCTATCGGCGGTGCCCAGGCGGCGGCGAGTTTCAAGCTGCAGGTGCTGGCGCAGAATATAGAGGACGATTCGCGCAATACTACCCGGTTCTTGCTGCTGGGCAATCAGCGGGTCGCAAGCAGTGGTCGGGACAAGACATCACTGGTGTTGTCTGCCGCCAATCGTCCCGGTGCGGTGCACGATCTGCTTGCGCCGTTGGCCAGGCATGATGTAAGTATGACCCGGTTGGAATCGCGTCCGGCACGGTCCGGCATGTGGGAGTATGTGTTCTACGTGGACATCGAAGGTCATCGCGACGACGCCAAAGTTGCGGCTGCTATTCTGGAATTGAAACGGATCGCTGCCTTTGTAAAGGTGTTGGGCTCGTATCCGGTGGCCAGCTAATCCGGAGATGCACCTCTGGCCAAGTAAACGTGTCGCGTTCAAGCGGCGACTCCCGCAATTAGACTGAACTGATATGAACTTCTCTGAACTGGCTCCCGCCTATATTCGTGCCATTGCACCTTACCAACCCGGCAAACCGATTTCCGAACTGGAGCGCGAGCTGGGTATTACCGGCATTGTCAAATTGGCCTCGAACGAAAATCCGCTGGGTGCTAGTCCAAAAGCGATTGCGGCGGCACGTTTGGCACTTGATGAAATCGGGTTGTACCCCGACGGAAACGGCTTTGCACTGAAGGATGCGCTGGCAAGGCGCTATCTAGTCGCGCTTGATCAGATCGTGCTGGGCAACGGCTCCAACGATCTGCTGGAGCTGGCGGCCCGTGCTTTTCTTACGGTCGGTGACAAGGCGGTCTATTCGGCGCATGCATTTGCCGTGTATGCACTGGCCACCCAGGCCGTCGGGGCAACAGGCGTCGCCGTTGCAGCCAGCAATTTTGGCCATGATCTGGACGCGATGCGGTCCAGCGCAATTACGTCAGGTGCCAAGCTGATTTTTATCGCGAATCCCAACAATCCCACTGGCACGTTTCTGACCGGCGAGGCGCTTCATCGGTTTCTGCTGGCATTGCCGCGAAATATATTGGTGGTGCTGGACGAGGCATACAACGAGTTTTTGCCGGAAGATTGCCGCTATGACAGCGTCAAATGGCTCAGCGAATTTCCCAATCTGCTTATCTCGCGCACTTTTTCCAAAGCCTACGGACTCGCGTCATTGCGCGTCGGCTATGCGCTGGGTAACGCACAAGTAATAGCCATGCTCAACAGGGTGCGACAGCCATTCAACGTCAACAGTATTGCGCAGGCCGCGGCGGTGGCGGCGTTTCAGGATGGCGAGTTTGTGCGGCGGACTTTTGAGAACAATTTGCGCGGCATGCGGCAAATCGTGCAGGCGTTGACTGCGATGGGGTTGGAGTACATTCCGTCATACGGCAATTTTGTCAGTTTTAGAATCAGGAATGCAGCGCACACTTACGGTCGCTTGTTGGAGTTAGGCGTGATCGTACGGCCCATTGCAAATTACGACATGCCAGACTGGTTGCGCGTGAGCATCGGCCTTGAATCGGAGAACGAAAAATTTTTGTCTGCGTTGAAACAGACGTTGGGAGAGCAAGCGTGATTATTGTAATGGGCAAGGATGTTACCGACGAACAGATAGGCACGGTGGTCAGCCGACTTGAAACTGCAGGATTGAAAGCCAACATCTCGCGAGGTATAGAGCGCACTGTGATCGGTGCGATCGGTGACGAGCGCCCGTTGACCGAAGAAATGTTTACGCCGTTGCCGGGCGTGGAATCGGCGATGCACATCGCCAAGCAATACAAGATCGTGTCGCGTGAATCGCACCGGCAAAACACCGTTGTCGATATTTCCGGATTGCCTCTGGGTGGACCGCAAATACAGGTGATCGCCGGGCCGTGTTCGGTGGAAACCCAGCAGCAGATGGATTTGTCCGCAAAGTTTGTCAACGCGGCGGGTTGCCGTCTGATGCGCGGCGGTGCGTTCAAACCGCGCACCAGTCCTTACGCGTTTCAAGGCAAGGGCAGGGAAGGCCTGGAGATGTTCCGTAAGGCGGCGGGCCAGTACAAGCTGCCCATCGTTACCGAGTTGATGGACGCCCGTCAGCTGGATCTGTTCATGGAATACGACGTGGACGTGATCCAGATCGGTACGCGCAACATGCAGAATTTCGACCTGCTCAAGGAAGTCGGTCGCGTCAACAAACCGGTCATTCTGAAACGCGGCATGTCTGCAACGATTTCCGAATGGCTGATGGCCGCCGAATATATTGCTGCCGGCGGGAATCACAACATCATTTTCTGCGAGCGTGGTATCCGCACGTTCGAAACCTACTACCGCAATGTGCTGGACGTTACGGCGATTCCTGTCTTGAAAAAGGAAACGCACTTGCCGGTAATTGTCGATCCTTCCCATGCGGGCGGGAAAGCGTGGATGGTTGCCGCACTGTCGCAGGCCGCAATCGCGGCGGGTGCGGACGGACTGTTGGTCGAAATGCATCCGAATCCGTGCGATGCGTGGTGCGATGCGGATCAGGCGCTGACGCCCGACGAATTGAAAAAATTGATGGTTACGCTAGGCGCAATCGCCGGTGCGATTGGACGAACCATTTAGGAGCGCGCGATGCAGGACATGGAGTTCACGCTGAAGCTCAGCAGACAAGAAGATTACCGATTCAACGTCCAGTTTGATCTGGCAGGCGTTCCCGACCTGCAACTTGATGAACCTGCTCCATTGGGTTCCGGCGACGGCCCGAACGCGTCTCGGCTGATCGCCGCGGCCGTGGCCAATTGTTTGTCTGCCAGTTTGCTGTTTTGCCTCGGCAAGTTCAAACAGGATCCGGGGGGCGTGACTGCGAGGGTAACCGGCGAGATGGCGCGCAATGAGCAGGGGCGCGTGCGTATCGGTGGCCTGCGGGTGAACATCCGGCTGGACCGGTCTGTAGAGCGTCTGGACCATTGCGCGAAGCAATTCGAGGATTTCTGTATCGTGACCGAAAGCGTGCGTGCCGGTATTCCGGTCAGCGTCCGGGTGGAGGATGCAGAAGGCCAACTCGTGCATCAGAGCGTTTCATGACCACTGCTCGATTTCGCAAGGTGGTGGTGTTTGGTGTCGGACTCATCGGCGGTTCGTTTGCACTCGCGCTGCGCCGGGCGGATGCGGTTAACGAGGTGGTTGGTTTCGGGCGGCGTATTTCTACGCTGGAACAGGCAAGACAGCTCGGCATCATCGACCGCATCGGATTGGACGAAAGCGTCGAAGTGCGGGACGCCGATCTGGTGTTGCTGGCCACGCCGGTTGGACAAATGGCGGAGCTGATGGCGCGTATTGCTCCACATCTCGGCGCGCACACGCTGGTAACCGATGGCGGAAGCACAAAGAGTGATGTAGCGCGTTATGCATACGCCAAAATGGGTGCCAAGGTCGCGCAATTTGTACCGGCGCATCCGATCGCCGGAGCCGAACTGAGTGGTCCTTCCGCCGCCGGAGCAGACCTGTACGTCAATAAGAAGGTGGTGCTCACACCGTTACCGGAAAATTCTTCAGAAGCTGTAGCGCGGGTAAAAGCCGCCTGGCAAATTTGCGGCGCAACGATACATGTGCTGAGTCATGCGCAACACGATGCTGTGTTTGCGGCAGTCAGCCATTTGCCGCACCTGCTATCCTTTGCATTGGTACACGATCTGTCGCAGCGGGAGAATTGCGATTTACTGATGTCGTTTGCGGCGAGCGGCTTTCGCGATTTCACCCGCATCGCGGCAAGTTCGCCGGAAATGTGGCGCGATATTTGCGTTTCAAACCGGAATGCACTGATGACCGAATTGAATCGGTATATCGCCGAGTTGCAATCGATAAGTGCGGCTCTTGAGGTCAATGATTCGGCCGCGCTGGAGCAGATATTTCGCAAAGCGCAGCAGCTGCGTGCCGGTTGGGCGGAACGATAATGAACGCGAAGATGAAAGTAAGTAATAAGCACATTTGGTGGCTGATCGCGGTCGTTGCGGTGATCTGGTTTTCCAATCTCGAATATCGCACGCTGGTGCGGCCGGACGAGGGGCGCTACGCAGAGATCCCGCGTGAGATGGTCGCGAGCGGTGACTGGACGACCCCACGACTGAACGACCTCAAGTATTTCGAAAAGCCTCCGCTACAGTATTGGGCTACTGCAGTTGCATACGAGGCGTTTGGCGAGCATCAATGGACGTCGCGTCTGTGGGGTGGACTGACCGGGTTTGCCGGAATCTTGCTGGTATGGCTGGCTGGGGCGCGTCTGTTTGGTCGTGCAGCGGGTGCTTATGCCGGTTTGCTGGTAGCTGGCAGCATGCTGTACGTGTTGATCGGGCATATCAATACGCTGGATATGGGGGTGACATTCTTCATTACGCTGGGCATCAGCGCGTTGTTGATTGCCCAAACCCGGGTTGCCGTTCAGGAACGGCGCAACTGGATGTTGCTTGCCTGGGCGGGAATGGCGCTCGCGGTGCTTAGCAAGGGTCTGATGGGGATTGTGCTGCCGGGTACGGCGTTGTTTATTTACTGCGTCGTGGAACGCGACTTCCGGGTGCTCAAGCGCATGCACTGGATTCCCGGACTGGCGGTATTTTTCCTGATCACCGCGCCATGGTTTTTTGCGGTGATGAAGGCTAATCCGGAATTCTTCGGCCGGTTCTTTATCTATGAACACTACACGCGCTTTACCACCAAGGAGCTAGGCCGTTATCAACCCTGGTACTACTTTGTTCCTGTATTGCTTTCCGGGGTTGTCCCCTGGACATTCCTGATGTTCGACACTTTGCTGCGCTCCTGGCGTCGCGGCAGGCAGCCGGCAAAACTGTTCAACAGCGAACGGTTCCTGTTGATCTGGGTGATATTTGTGTATCTGTTCTTTACAGTCTCCGGTTCCAAGCTGCCGTCCTACTTGTTGCCGATGTTTCCCGCCATGGCGCTGCTGATGGGCAATCGCATCGCGGTGATGCGCGACAGAACCCTGTTTTGGCAGCTTGCACCGATGCTCCTGCTCGGATTGGTGTGGCTAGGTTTGGCGGCGAACGCCGGCGGGTTCGCCGATACCGCGCAGCAAGCCGAGCTGTATCCGAAGTTTGGCGTCTGGTTGATGGTTGCGGCAGTGTTGTTCCTGTCCGGGTTGGCGAGCGGTATGGCCTTACTTTGGCGAGGAAAGAAGGCGGTCGCGATGGTGGTGTTGTCGCTCGCGACGATGCTGTCGGCGCAAGTCGGCTTGTCCGGCTACAATGAAACAGCGCGAGACCGTTCGGCCAAGCATATCGCCGACGCGATACGCGACCAGGTCAAACCTGACGAGCCATTTTATTCGGTACTGACTTACGAGTGGACATTTGCGTTCTACATGAAACGAAACTTCACGCTGGTCGAATATCAGGACGAGATGGGTTTCGGTATACAGCAAGAACCGCAGCGCTGGATTCCCACGGTCGACCAGTTTGTTCCGGTCTGGGCGGCACAACCGGAGGCATTGGCGATCATGCCCGCCGAGGCATACCCGAAGCTGCTACAAAAAGGAATGGAAATGAAGATCATATTCCAGGATGGGCAATTCATTGTGGCAAGCAAGCCATGAACCTGGTGAGTTTCGGGTTGATCTTCGCCGGTGTGATGCTGAACGCTGCCGCGCAAATCCTGATGAAAACCGGGACCAATGCAATCGGTTATTTTGAATTCAGCAGCGAAAACATCCTGCCGATCGGCTGGAAACTGGCAACCGAATGGCATATTGTCGCCGCGCTTTTTTGTTACGTCATAAGTGTCGTGGTGTGGATACTGGCGTTGTCCCGGGTGCCGGTGAGCATCGCTTTTCCGATGTTGTCGATGGCCTATGT
>JBARHR010000206.1:0-1647 GCA_049799335.1 Gallionella sp.
AAGCGGCCGCTGTATATCGTCAGGCGAGCGACCTTCGATGAACACTAGGACCTTGATCAAGGAAACACCTTGGGACACGATGGCGTTTGGAATGCCTACTTGGGAGTTGACCGAATATTCCGCGGACGCGCTTGCTCAGATCGGACAAATATCGGGGCACTACACGGTCAGGGTCGACCCGCTCGCGAACAAGCAGTTGTTGGACCAATACGGGTTCTACTACTGCGATACGCTAATCGAGCCGCGCGTCAATGCTGCGCGGTTGCGCCCGGCAGCTCACCCAGACGCCTCGATTTCAGAAGATCCCGACGCTACGCTTGCCCAAGCAATTAATCACGGCGCTTACACGCACGGACGATTTCACCGCGATTTTAATTTGTCCAAGCCAAGCGCCGACCTGCGCTACGACAAATGGCTGCTGCAATTGCTCGATGCTAAGCAGGTATTTGGACTTTGTTGGCGAGGCCAAACCGCCGGATTTATAGGCCACAAGGAAGGCTGCCTGGTGCTTCATGCGCTAGCTGAGCCGCAGCGGGGCAAGGGCAGGGCAAAATTTTGGTGGAGTGCGGTATGCAGCAAGTTACTGGCTTCCGGTCATAGCGAAATCACTAGCTCAATTTCCGCATCCAACCTCGCAGTACTGAATCTATATGCCTCGCTTGGGTTCACCTTCAGCAGTCCTCATGACATCTATCACCGCGTCGTGCCATGAACGCTATTCGATTTCCGCGTAATCGCACCGTGTTTCGCAGTACCGTTCGGCAATTGTCCTGTGAACCATAATGGACGAAGCTGGAACCTCTCAAAGGCAAAGGACTATTTTTCAACTGCTGCGTTATGGTCTGGTAGGTGTGCTGACAAATCTGGCGATGTATTTGCTTTATCTGCTTATCACCTATATCGGCGTCGAGCCCAAACAAGTAATGACAGGACTTTACGTAGTCGGAGCATTGATCGGTTTTGTTGGCCACCGCAATTGGACTTTCACCCACGAGGGCGCCATGATTGGCTCTGGTGCCCGTTATTTCATTGCACATATCTTCGGTTATTCGATCAATTATCTGTTGTTGTTCACATTTTCGGACAAACTTGGTTATCCGCATCAATGGGTACAAGCGTCGGCGATAATCATCGTGGCACTGTTTCTTTTTGTCACGTTCAGGTATTTCGTTTTCCCGAAAACTTGACGGAAGCTGGGGCATTTGTGGGGGCGCTCTCGCGTCAAGATTCCTGCGGTTCAGCCACAAAATGAAAGTTTAGCTTCTAAAGAAGTAATGGATTGCGCCGCATATTCGCTCGATATCCGTGTCACTCATCTCAAAATATAGTGGTAGACGCAACAACCTATCGCTAAGTCCGTCCGTTTGGACCATTGTGCTTCCAACACGGCCAACTTTTCTTCCGGCAGGCGAGGAATGCAATGGTACATAGTGAAACACTGGAAGTATCCCGCTTTCCTTGAGATGGACTATCAATTTGCTGCGCACATCAAGACTGTTCAATAGAATATAGAACATGTGGCCGTTGCTGTCCCGATCGAATTTTGGCAATGTAATAGTTCCCGATTGTTGCAAAGAGGCCAGTTGCTCGGTATACGCGGAACAGATTTGACGACGCTTGGCGATGATTGCATCAGCCTGCTCCAAC
>JBARHR010000207.1:0-1545 GCA_049799335.1 Gallionella sp.
GCCATGTTCACCGCTCTCGACGAAAACCAGATCCGGCAATACATCGATGCCGAACAGGCCAGAAAATCCTGGCTTGCGGCGGAACGTCGTGCGCAGAATTATCGTGGCAGCATGTACTGGAAAACTGTCAAAGGCCGCGACTATCTGTATCGCGAATACGCTGCAAGGCACGCTAAAAGCCTTGGAGTGAGGACGCCGGAGACCGAAAGAATTCTGGAGGAATTCAAGAAAGGCAAAGCCTCTTCCGAGCAAACCCTGAAACAACTCAGTGCTGTCATCGCCACGCATACCCGGCTTAATGTCGCCTTGCGGGTTGGCCGCACGCCGAATGTTGTGGTCGGTTTGCTGGAAGAAATCAGACGTACGGGATTGCAGGACCATTTCATGGTGATCGGAACTAATGCGCTCTACGCCTATGAAACGCAAGCGGGCGTTAGATTCAACGTCGACGTGACGGCAACCACAGATATGGATCTGCTGGGGGATTCGCGCAAACGAATCACCCTTGCCGCAGATGGCGACGAGCATTTCAACAAATACGGATTGATCGGCGTGCTCAAAAAAATCGATCCGACCTTTGAGCTGCTGAAAGATCAGGAATACAGCGCAGCCAATTCACAAGGCTATATGATCGACCTGATCAAACGCCGCCCCGCCTCGCTCTTTGACGACAAGGAACATCCGCAATTGATCGCCAACCCGGATGATTTTTGGGCAGCCAAAATCAAGAACATGGATTGGCTACTGAGCTCCCCGAAATTCCGCCAGGTTGTAGTCGGCACAAACGGCAGCATGGCCGACATGGTAACGGTTGATCCGCGCGCCTTCGTCTTCTACAAAACATGGCTGAGCCAAAAAGAAGATCGAAACCCCATGAAAAAACCGCGCGACTTGGCGCAAGCCCGCGCTGTGTACAAGCTGATTCAGGAGCGACTGCCACAATTGAGCTTCGACAAAATTTACGTATTCCCGGAAAGGTTGCGCGACGACAACACCTTTGCCATGCTTGACGGCAAAAGCTAGTTGTCGCGCATCACACATCAGCTCGGGTACTTTGGTAGAAGAACCCATACGAGATGGTCGCGCCACGTGCAATGCATGGCTGCGACTCGGCCATAGCGGACCTAATCAACCTGCACTTGGAGCGTCTGCTCTAAACTGGACAGCAGACGTCAGGAGCTCGACTTCTCACGCCCTAAACATCCAATCTTCGTGAGGTCAGCCATTCGACCATCGCCGGATCGCGATGCGAGAAAAACGCACTGGTCGCCGTATCCATTGCCGTGATCCTGTTCATGTCGGAGTCAGACAGTTCAAAATCCAGGACATCGATATTTTCCATCATGCGTTCTCTATGTACGGATTTCGCAAGCGCGACGACGCCACGTTGAACAACCCAGCGCAACACCACCTGCCCCACGGACTTACCGTATTGTTTGCCGATTTCGGTAAGCACCGGATTGGCAAACAGGTTATTGCGGCCTTCGGCGAAGGGGGCCCAAGCCTCCGGTTGAATGCCTTGCGTATTCCACGGAAACTGGACAC
>JBARHR010000208.1:0-2860 GCA_049799335.1 Gallionella sp.
TGATGGAGGCGTTCATTTTGGCGGGTCGTCCCTGTTTTTGTGCTGACGCATACTCCCGTCCGCATGACGATCATGATCAGCAGGGTGCAAATTGTCAGCCAGCGAATACACATTCACGTCGACCGCCGATTTCTCCTCTTCAAGACCATCCACATGACCATGATCGTGATGCGGCAAATCGCCGCTCTTGATAAAGCTGACCAGCACTTGCAGGAAACGAAAGCACATCAGGCTGCTGCCCAGCGGAATGGCCGAATACACCATCCAGGTCTGCCACTCCAGGTCGGGCGTGGTCGGGCCTTCGGGCACATCGCCGTAGGGCATGCCAAACAAGCCAAGAAACGCGTGGTGTGCACCGTTCTCCCACACGAAGTAGCCGCCCAGCGTGGCCACGATGCCGGTGAAAGTAGCACCGGCCAGCAGCCCAAAAATGATGAACTTTGCACGCATCTTGACATCCAGCCGGTTGATCAGCACATCGACCCCGACGTGAATCCCGGTGCGTACGCCATAGGCCGCGCCGAACTTGGCCATCCACACGAACATGATGATGGTGAGTTCCTGCGCCCAAGTGAAGTTGAGGGTCAGGAGCCAGTCTTGCAGTACCGGAATACTGGCGCTATTGCTGGCCGCGTAGCGATGAACGACCGACACGAAAATGATCAGTGTCGCGCCGGCCATAAGAAAAGTAATCAACCATTCCTCAAGATGATCAAGAAATTTCACGAAAGGCACTCCCCTTGTTTTACTATCCGACGTCCCTGCTTAAGCCGGGACCACGACACCGACGCGTGCCAGCATCGGCATCGGGTCAGGTTGATGATTACAGCTTGCCCGGATCAGTTCCAGTTTCTTTGTATATTGCCTTCAGCAAATCGCTGCCGACGCGATCCGCCATCTTGCTATGCACCGGCGCCATGGCCTTCTTGAATGCCAGTCTTTCTTCCTTGGTCGGTGTGTAGACCTCGGTCTTGCCGCTCTTCTTCACCTCTGCCAGCGCGGAATCGTTTTCTTCCTGGGCGATCTTGTTGGCGTAAACCGTAGCTTCCAGCATCGCCGTTTCAAGTTGACCGCGCACGTCAGCAGGCAATCCGTCCCAGAACTTTTTGTTCACGATCACTGCATAGCCCAGATAACCGTGGTTAGTGAGGGTCAGATATTTCTGCACCTCATGCATTTTCTGTGTGTAGAGGTTGGAGATCGGATTCTCGGTACCGTCGACCACGCCCGTCGACAGGGCTTGATAAACCTCGGAGAAGGCCATCACTTGGGGCATTGCACCAATTGAACGCATTTCTTCTTCCAGCACTTTGGAAGACTGGATGCGCATCTTCTTGCCCTTCAGATCTGAAGGAGTCTTGATCGGTGTATTGGCCGAGAAAGACTTGAAGCCGTTATCCCAGAATGCCAGCCCCTTGATGCCTTTTGGCTCCAACTTGGCCAGCAAGCTTGCGCCAATCGGGCCTTGGGTGATTTTGTGCAGGTCGGCGTAATCATCAAAGATGAAGGGGAAATCGAACACTTCAAATTCTTTCACGCCGAGCGGGCCGAACTTTGCCAGCGATGGCGCCAACATTTGCACTGCGCCGATTTGCAGCGCTTCCATCTCCTCTTTGTCCTTATATAGGGAGCTATTCGGATAGACCTCTACCTTGACCTTGTCTTTGGTCAACTCGCCAGCACGCTTGGCAAAGAATTCCGATGCCTTGCCCTTGGGCGTGTTGTTGGCAACTACGTGACTAAATTTGATGATGATTGGATCCGCGGATGCGGAAATCGACAGGCTTAACAACAGGGCATTGCACAAAGCAAACAGGAATTTCATGGTCTTCTCCCTCGGTAGTTAACGATTTTTAATAGCAAATCTTCTTAATCATTGGTAGCAAAAGCTTTTAATTATTGATTATACAGCCCAAAGCGGGCGGACATGATAGACCAATTATTCTCCGGATACCAACAAACCAACCTCATCAACTTGTGCCTGATATGCCGCATCGATCGCAACCCCCACCACCGCCACCAGCACGTCCCCGCAATAGAGCAGGGGGATACGCTCACGCTGCCAAGGCGGGATATGCTGCTGTTGCAGCAAATTCCTCAACGATCGCCGTGATGCCGCAGCATGGGGCCGGATGGTTTCCTTTCCGCCACGCAATTTCAGGGTAAGCGTAGCACCTTGCAGCTTGCTTAGACTAACGCCTGCGCCCCTTCCCCGGGAAAAATGCAACTGTTTACGCTGCGGAGGCCAATAGAGCATGTCTTCTCCATTCCAAATCCGCGAGTAACCACGATCAAACTCAAATGCCGCTGGTACGATGTAGGCACTGTCCATGTAACGCCGGATTTGAAATTCTCCCGCTTGCAAATTTACCGAGGCGTCCTGCCGCGCGTCGCAAAGTTGGCGTAACATTTCGTTCAACTGGGTAAGCTGCGGCATGTGCGCACCGCGGCTATACAGAAAATAACGGAGCAGATTTTTCGCGCGTGTATGCGACAACTGCCGCAACGATGCGAGTCGCAAAGCGCCGCTTCCCATTGCCCTCTCACCATCCATCTGCGCCAACTCGTCAAGCAGTTGACTGGCCTCCGCGAAATGCTGAGTGCCGCGTGTCAGTGTTTCGCGATATGCAGGGAACTTCTTTTCAAGTACCGGCAATACACGGTGGCGCAGATAATTGCGGGGGAAATAATCGTCAGCATTACTTTCATCATCTATCCATTTCAATCCTTGTTCAGTTGCGTAGCTGAGGATTTCGCTTCGCGACTGATGCAATAACGGTCTGATATACACGGGTCCCGTGCCGTGTCTAGTCAACACCGGCATCGATGCAGCACCTCGCACGCCGGACCCGCGAAGTAA
>JBARHR010000209.1:0-2067 GCA_049799335.1 Gallionella sp.
TTGACAAAGTCAATCCAGCATTTTGTTGCACAGCCAACGCTTGATTTGATATTGCGCTTATTCTTCACAATTCTTGTCAGACATTTACCGTTCATATTTCAACAGGGCGCTTCCTCATCCCTACCAAGCTTAGGCACTGATTCAGTAATCCCTCACAAAGCAGGCGACAAGTTAACCAATAGATAGTACCGCCCATGATGCTGGCCACAATCAGCTTAATGAAAGGCGATGTCTGCATCATCTCGTTAGCAAAATATACTGCAAAAGCCATTGGAATCACCCCCACGAAGATCACCGCTAGATCCCTCAATTGCTTCCAACCGCTATAACCAAGCAATACTTTCGTGTAATGCGTATTGGCAAAATAGGCGAGGGCTGAAATCACGGTTTGCATCCAGGCAATGGCCATGACTCCATAGAAACTCGCGGCTACGGTCAGGCTGATTGTGAAGACTTTTTTCGCCATGGTTAGTCGAAAAAATATGTCTGACCTCCCCTGCGCCATCAAGATATTTAGATTCAATACATGGAGCGGCCAAAGCAAACCACCCAATCCCAACACTTGTAGCATAGGCACACAGGGCAACCATTGAGTGCCAAACAAAGTGAGCACCAGCGGCTCTGCAAGGATAATCACTGCTAACATGATTGGGGTATTCACCATCATCGATACGGCTTGTGCCTGACGCAAACCACGAACCAATCGGGCCTTGTCTTCTTTCACCGTGGCGAATGTCGAGAATGCTACGCGGTTAATGATACCCATCATCAGCGTGATCGGCATTTGTTGCGTGTTCTGGGCGCGACTATAAAACCCCAATTCCCTCGCGGAGTACAGTTTTCCGATCATGATTAAGTAGAGATTAGTCGAAAAAACATCAGTCAACGTTGCAGCCATTTGATAGCCACCAAAGCGAAAGAATGAGGTCAGCGATGTCCTGCTAAAAATCCAAGCCGGCCGCCACGGATGCCATATCCAAAGAAGCAGTACCGTCAGGATACCGGATACGACGGAGTTTCCAGCCAAGCTCCATACTCCGTACCCCTGACTCGCCATGTAAACTGCTACCACCCCTGCCACCACTGAGCTGACTATGCCCACCTTGGCCAGGGTCTTGAAGTTCAACTCTTTACTGAGCAAGGTGGCGTGGATGGAACCAAAGGCACCCACAAGCAAATTGAAAGCCATTGCGTAAGTCAGGTATTGCAACACTGGCTGTTTAAAGAATGCCGCAATCCAGGGTGCCGCACCGCATAGTAACAATGCGGTTACTGTACCCATGCCTAGATTGAAGAAAAATACCGTGGATTCATCGGTGAGCGTAGTGTTCTGCCGCTGGATCAATGCGGAACTAAAGCCACTATCGATGAAAATGCCAGCTACTCCAATAAACATAGCAAGCATGGCGATCACTCCGAAGTCCTCCGGTGCCAGAATGCGCGCCAACACAACAGAGACTACGAATTGCACCCCTTGACGCATGAATACATCTACCGCGCTCCATTTCGCTGCACTGGTTGTTTTTTGATGCAGTGTGGTCATGGAGGGTTATGGTTGGGCTGATTGTACTTGCCCTTCGACAAGTGCGAACGAACTATTCAAATTTCCGAATTAGCCGAAATCAATATATTCAGCCAGTGCAGCCTTTACGGATTTAACATCTTTGGATGACAAATGACCGATGGACTTCAAAACCAGACTTTGATCGAGAGTGAACAATTTCAGACGAAACTGGCAAGCCACTTTTAGCCCAGCCTTTTGCCAATTGGCAAATGAAACATCACTCGGCCAAACGTTATCAGTGGTCGTGGTGATCATGGCCAGCACAACTTGATTGTGTTGCTGATTAAAGTTCTCGTTGGAAATCACTAGTGCCGGTCGGCGCTTTGTTGCATCACGATCTGTGAATGGAAAAGGTACGGCGACCACATCAAATGATTTAAAGGTCACGCCAAGCCTCTTCATCCTGAGGTGAGTTCCATTCAGATAGCGTTTCTTGCAACGCTGATAACTCGGGATCAATGGTCGGGCCAATGCGCTTAATGGTAATCCGGTTGTTGCTATCC
>JBARHR010000210.1:0-3500 GCA_049799335.1 Gallionella sp.
GTTGGAGAGACTGAATCGAACGGCGGCGATTCTAGCAAATTATTGTTGGATTGCCGTGTATTCAGGGAGCCGGGTTCGGATACATGAGGTGTACTGCATCGATGGCGGCCAGTACTTCTGCAGACAATTTTGAATCGGCGCTGTCCAGATTTGCCCGCAATTGCCGCATGGTGGTCGCGCCAAGTATCACGCTGCTAGTGAACCAGCGGGTGCGCGCATAGGTCAATGCCATTTGCGATGGGCTGATTCCCGCGTCGCGCGCAATGTCTGCATACGCTTTGCTGGCGCCGGCAACGTTGGGTTTCGCGTAGCGCTGGCCAAATCCGGAAAACTTCGTAATTCGTCCTTTGGCATGCGGATGGGAAACATATTTCCCGGATAGATAACCGAATGCCAGAGGGCTGTATGCGAGCAATCCAACGTTGTTGTGATGGCAGACTTCCGCGAGGCCTGACTCGAAGGTGCGGTTCATCAGGTTGTAGGCATTCTGTATTGAGACGATACGCGGCAGGCCGTGCAGTTCGGCACATTTTATGAATTCGCATACACCCCAGGGCGTTTCATTGCTTAGTCCGATATGACGTATCTTTCCTGATTGGATCAGGGATTCGAGTGCTTCCAGTTGTTCGACGACAGGTACCGCGTCATGTTCTTGTGCAACGTCATAATTGCTGTTGCCGAACATCGGCACATAACGATCCGGCCAGTGAATTTGATAAAGATCGATGTAGTCGGTTTGTAAGCGCTTCAGGCTGCCGTTGATCGCCTCGTTGATGTTCTTGCGGCTGACGCGCGGATTGTCGCGTATCCATGCGAATCCCCGGGAAGGGCCGGTAATCTTGGTCGCGACGATCAACTTGTCACGCCTCTGGTGTTTTAGCCAGGTCCCAACATAGTTCTCGGTGCGCCCCTGGGTTTCTGCGCGTGGTGGAACCGGATACATTTCCGCGCAGTCAATCAGGTTTACGCCGCGTGATAGCCCATAGTCGAGTTGCGCGTGCGCTTCAGCCTCACTATTTTGTTCGCCGAAGGTCATCGTGCCCAGACTTAGCGCCGACACTTGCAAATCACTTGTGCCCAATTGCCTGAATTCCATCATTGCTCCGTGTGTATGTCCGTGGCCATTCTAAAGTGTATTGGACAGTCGCTTTCGTTTGACTGCGTCAGGTGCGTTGTCAGTGCGAATTTGGTCGGCACGGAAGTTCTGTAGTGAACCATAGGCATCTCAGAGTTCGTTGGCAATATTCCCCAATGCTTCCTTGGACAAGTCCGTGAGTGGCACGCGTTGTGCCTTGGCAAGATGCTTGAAGTGCTTGGCTGTTGCGCGAAAATAGCTCGGGTCGTAGTGCAATTCAAGCAATTCCGCGACAAACGTTGGAAAGCTCTGATCGCGTATTAGCGCGTTCCAATGTTCCAATCGCGCGCTGCCGTGAAAGCGGTGTAGTGATCGGATGTGTTCGATCAGCAGTTCCGGGTTTTCAATATAGTGGCGGTAATCTTGCATCAAGCCATTGACGCGGACTTCTATCGGCGTGTCCAGCAACAGACACGGGCTTTGGTGCATGGCAGATATCAGTTCGGCGGGCAGCGTGATCAGGCCAATTTTGCTGCTTTCCGCTTCGACAAATACCGGTTGGGCCGGATCGAGGATTTGCATCGCCTGCAACAATATGCCATCAAACCATTTCTGCGATGGCTGTGGTTGATGCGGCAATCTGCCTAGCACCGAGCCACGATGTTTCGCCAGGGCTTCCAGATCTAGTACCTGTTTTCCGGCGAGCGACAATTCTGCCAGCAATCGGCTCTTGGCCGACCCGGTAGGACCGCAGACTACTTTGAAGGTGAAATTTTTCGGCAGTGCCTCAAGCTTGTCCAGTACATCGCGACGGTAGGTTTTGTAGCCGCCTTCCAACTTATGTGCCGCCCAGCCAACCTGCGCAAGAATGATGCTCATTGCGCCGCTGCGCTGTCCGCCACGCCAGCAATAAATGAGGGGTCGCCAGGTTTTGGGGTGCGCATGGAACTTCGTCTGCAGATGTTCCGCGATATTGCGCGCGATTAGCGCCGCGCCGACTTTTCGTGCTTCGAACGGGGACACCTGTTTGTACAAAGTGCCTACAGTTACGCGCTCCTCGTCGGAGAGTACCGGACAGTTGATTGCACCAGGAATCCGGTCCTCGCGGTATTCCGCCGGGGTTCGGACATCGATGATTTCGTCAAATTCTCCGAGTTGTGTTAGGTTTGCGGTTCTGTACAACATTTATAAACGAGGTTTTCGTGTCCGAAGTGAAGTTGACCCAATTGTCGCACGGTGGCGGTTGCGGCTGCAAAATAGCGCCTGCAGTATTGCAATCCATACTTGGCGTCGCCGCGGAAAAATTACCCTTTGCAAATTTGCTGGTTGGTACCGAGACCAGCGATGATGCCGCCGTATATCGCCTGAATGACCGGCAGGCAGTCATTGCGACCACAGACTTTTTTATGCCGATAGTGGACGATCCGTTCGAGTTTGGGCGCATCGCCGCAACAAACGCACTGTCCGACGTTTACGCGATGGGTGGGGATCCGATTATGGCGCTGGCGATTGTCGGTATGCCGATTGACAAGCTTTCGATCGAGACGATACGTGCCATCTTGGCCGGGGGAGAGGCGGTATGCAAGGCTGCGGGTATTCCGCTGGCGGGTGGTCATTCGATAGATTCCGTTGAGCCGATTTACGGTCTGGTCGCGATTGGTGTTGTTCATCCCGGCAAACTGAAAAAGAATAGTACAGCGCAATCGGGTGACGTGCTGATACTCGGCAAGGGATTGGGCGTCGGTGTACTTGCAGCAGCGTTGAAGAAGGATGCGCTGTCGACGGCAGGTTATGCGCAAATGATAGCTACGACCACACAGTTGAATTCTGTCGGTAGCGAGTTATCGTCGATAGGTGGTGTCCATGCACTGACTGACGTGACCGGTTTTGGTCTGCTCGGCCATTTGCTGGAAGTCTGTCGCGGCTCACGGTTGTCCGCTGAACTTAGATTCGAGCAGATTCCGGTGTTGTCGGAAGCGTTGCCGCTGATCCAGCGGGGTATTGGACCCGGTGCGATAGACCGCAACCTTGCGAGCTACGGGCACGACGTCGATTTTGCCGATTACCTGGAAACCTGGCAGCGCCGTTTGCTTGCGGATGCGCAAACCAGCGGCGGATTACTGGTTTCGGTTTCTGCGGAACGCGTCGATGACACATTGGGCTGTTTTCGACGTGCCGGGTTTCAGCACGCTGCAGTGATCGGCAAGATTGTCGAAGGCGCGGCGCGCGTGTGCGTCCGCTAGTGGCTGTCGCATCAACTAGCGAGACAGCCTAACGCGCGACGGCCAGTTCATCCCACACGGTGGTATAGCGCGGTGACATGCGGCCACGACGCATGGCCCAGTTTTTTTTGAGGCCTTCACCGAGCAGTTGCATGGTTCCGCTGCCCATGCGGCGATTGATCTGATCCAGCGTAGTCATCAGC
>JBARHR010000211.1:0-2899 GCA_049799335.1 Gallionella sp.
CCACCGCCAGACCGCCGCCGCCCGCCGCCCCCAACAGCGTCTCACCCTCCACGAACCAGCGTTCAGACACCGGCAATTGTGCACCCATACCTAGCTGGCCTGTCATATAGGCGCCTGCCTTGCCCGCGTAGGCGGCCAGACCTTGTCCGGTAATAAACCAGCCGGGTGATACAAAGTAGTCCAGTTGCACCCCCAGGTTGCTCACCGGTTGCTCGCTATACTGGTTTCGCCACCGCGGGTCTGCCTTGAAATAGGTTTGGTTAACCACTCTTATGCGCAGCTTCTCGGGGTTGAATCCGCGCATCGCACTCCAGGGTATGGCATTTGCGGAGACCATGGGAACGCCGAACTGGTAGTTCAGTTTAAGCGCCGCAGCGCGCGCTTCGAAGCTACGGGACGGTGCACGTACTTGAGAAGCGGACAGCTCCAGCGCAGTGCGAGCGGTAAGGGCGGGCGGTCAATCTGCAAGTGGGCCCGGTATTGATAGCAGTCCTCGGGGTGGGACGGCCTTCCCGGTGCATTGTGTAATTTTACTTGGCCTTTTGGACTGCACTTAATTAGATTTGATCATCCGAGGGTGCGCCAAAGGTAGGCAACCCACTTCGCAGCAAGCTGCGTGTGGAATTGACACTATGAGGCATTTGCACAACAGCACAAGCATAGCTGGTCGACATGTGAATGGATGTACTGCCTGCGACAGAATGAACGGGGTTAATACTTCACGTGCCGAATCAATCGTCGCTGGAGTTATTTCTTTGTTTGCCGTACTGCTTGCAATCGGCACTCAAACAAACAGATAATGCCTTCACGCGATTGAACAAAACTCGCGCAATATTTCCACACTGGTTATCGATTACTTAACAGCAAGTGCGCTTCCTCAGCAATGGGCGCAACGCCTCAAAATCAATCTGGAGCAAAGAGTAACCGTGCGCACCATAGGCCACCGCAAGGAACACCCGATAACCTTCTCGGCCTCAGCCGCATTGATGGCTGAGGGTGCGCGATTTAATGACGAAATCCACCGCCTCCCGACCGGCAATACGACCCACATTCCCAAGGGGTTGTACCGGTTCAAATCCTTTGAAGAAGCCAACCGGCACCAGCAGGATTGCCTGGTTGCGGGTATGGCTAAAATCGCCCGTGAGCGCATGTAGTGGATGAATTCAGCCGACCGGCCACCCTCGAAGACCTAAAGGTACTGATTGCGTCTCTGAATGAACAGGGCGCAGATTATCTGCTGATCGGCGGGTATGCCCTGTTTGCACATGGCTACCATCGCGCAACCACGGACATTGATGTTCTGGTACCAGCGACACAGGAAGCTGGGATCAAGATTCGCTCTGCCTTGATGGTGCTGCCGGATCAAGCCGCCAAGGACATTGACCCGGCGTGGTTCGATGAAGGCGAGAATATTCGGGTGGCGGATGCCTTTGTTGTCGACATCATGCTCAACGCCTGCGGCGAGACGTATGAGACGTTACAGCAGTTCGCCGAAACGGTTGATCTCGATGGAGTGACCGTTCGCACGATCAACCTGGAAGGCTTGCTGCTGACCAAGCAGAGCATGCGGGAAAAAGACGTTTCTGACAGAATCATTCTGGAACGCGCCCTGGAAGCGCTCAAGGAACGCGTGAGCAAACCCAAGCCGGATCCTGGATTTGGCTTGTAGCGCTTGATTGGCGGTGTATGTGCGACCCATGTCGTGCTTGAACCCGACTGCCTTTTGTCGGGATAAATCCCGACCTGCGCGCCACCGTTATTTATAGGGCAGTCGCTCTTCGCTCAATCCAGGCAGATTTTCGAACTCAGGGTCTTTATGCACCAGCGTTGCGTCCAGTTGCAGCGCAGCAGCGGCAATCCAGGCATCGGCGAGCGAAAGCGGATGAGTTGCCTTGACGCTTGCCGCGCGCTCCAGCAGGGCGGGCGACTGATGCGACCAGATGATCGGCAAACTCAGACATGCGGTACCACGGTCCTTTATTTGCCCGCCATAACGACATACGTTATGCTTAAGCATGATCATCGAATTTGCATCCAGGGAAACTGAAAAAATATGGGAAGGTGAAATATCCCGAAAGTTGCCACGCGAAATCCAGCAGGTTGCGTTGCGCAAACTGTTTATGCTCGACAAAGCACAAGTGCTCAATGATTTAAGGATACCACCAGCGAATCGACTGGAAGCTTTGAAGAACGATCGAAAAGGACAGTACAGCATTCGAATCAATGATCAATGGCGTATCTGTTTTGTATGGACGCAGAGCGGGCCAAGTGCCGTTGAGATAGTCGACTATCACTAAGGAAACGAAAATGGATAAATTGAAGAACATACACCCCGGAGAAATTCTCATGGAGGAATTCTTGCGCCCGATGGAAATAAGCCAGACTAAACTTGCCAATGCGATTGGTGTACCGCCGCGTCGCATCAATGAAATTGTGCTGGGTAAACGCGGCATCACTGCCGATACAGCGTTGCGACTCGCCAAGGTGTTTGGTACATCCGTACAGTTCTGGATGGGATTGCAGGACGAATACGAACTGCGCGAGGCGCGTGCCGGTATCGAAGTACAACTGAAACAAATGATGCCTATTGCGGCTTAATGGACCGGAGAAAGCCGGACCTGCGCGCCGACGTCATTTATAGGGCAAGCGTTCTTTGCGCAAACCGGGCAGATTCTCGAACTCAGGGTCTTTATGCACCAGCGTTGCATCCAGTTCCAGCGCAGCGGCGGCAATCCAGGCATCGGCGAGATAAAACAGCAATGACAGGCGGCGCCACCTGTGCCTGCGTCCGCAAGCAGCGCCGCCACCCGTTCTGCGCCTGGCTCGTCACCGCGCAACGTCAGCAATGCAGAAGTATCCAGCGAATATCGGCTCATCCTTCACGCCGACGGTCGGCGTT
>JBARHR010000212.1:0-3336 GCA_049799335.1 Gallionella sp.
ACGGACGGACACACGCTGAAGATTTGTCAACGTCTTCGGCAACAGATGAGGAGTACTCAGAGTCACGACGTAACATTGCGATCCCTGGACGAAGGGTCCGCACCCGACCTGACGATATTTGACGCGCTTGTTATTGGTGCCAGCATTCGATACGGCAAACATAAGCAATGCGTTTACGATTTCATCCAACGCAACCAACCGTATCTGAATAGCATACCGAACGCTTTCTTTTCAGTTAACGTTGTCGCGCGCAAGCCCGACAAGGCCGATCCTGACACCAATCCTTACGTGAGAAAATTCTTGAAGCAGGTTTCCTGGCAACCGAAGATTCTTGCCGTGTTTGCCGGAAAAATCGACTATAAAAAATATCGCTTTTGGGACAAGCAAATGATTCGTCTGATCATGTGGATGACCAATGGCCCCACTGATCTCGACAAGGAAGTTGAATTCACGGACTGGGACAAAGTTGACGATTTTGGGCGTTTGGTAGGCGGGATGCAGGAACTGTTGTAGCCGTGTTGCCGTTCCGAATAACGTATTCTATTCTTAATTTCATGAGGCTAAAAATACATAAGCGTTCCAGTTAGGCTTCAGTAAATGCACTCGTATATTTTCCACAAATCCATCAAGGCTATTTGCTATACTTGCATCCAAGAAAATCTAAGGTCAAACGCACAGAACTGATTATTAGAGCAATGGAATGATCGCGCTTTCCTTAAATATGCACTGGATTTGTAAGTTGGTTTGCAACTGGCACCTACAGGTAAACGAATCTTAATTAAGAGGAAATCATGAACAAGTATGTTGCTGAACTCTTTCTACTGCTCGCGCTTGTTGCGGGGTGTTCTGAAAAACAGGATCATGACACGCTAAAGCAACTCCCACTTGATCTCGCGTCCGGAAAGGAACTTGCGCAAAAAAGCTGCTCCACGTGTCACGGCATGGACGGAAAAGGCGTTACGGATAGCATCCCAAATCTCGCCGCTCAAGTGGAACCATATCTACTACACGCAGTACAGACGTACAAACACGGTAAACGCGAAGGCAGCAGTGGCGCAATCATGGACATTGCCAAACAGTTTTCGCCGACCCAACTCAGAAACGTGCTCGGCTACTACGCAAGCCTTCCGCCGGTGAACAATCTAGTGAACACCGAATTCAGCTATTCGTACTATGACCTCGGAAAAAAGCTGAGTGAACCATGCTCGCAATGCCATGGCGCAGATGGGAACCCAAAAAAATCCGGCATTCCACATCTCGCCGGCCAGCACCCGCAGTACATCGTAAAAGCCACCAAAGCTTATCAGGTCGGCACCCGCACTATGCCCGCCATGCATAAAGAATTGACCAGCTTGAGCCTGGCAGATATTGAAAATATCGCCATTTACTTCGGAATGAATCAGCCCAAGCGTCACTCCAGCAATGTAACCAATCCTTACGAGGGCAAGCAATTCACCTACAACTGTACACAATGTCATGGTTCAACCGGCACCAGTACCGATCTAAGCATACCTAATCTGGCAGGACAGGATGTCGCCTACCTTTACGACATGATCAGGGAATATCGTGACAAGGTGAGAGTGCACAACACCATGCACCAGTTAATCCAGGATTTCAAGGACAGCGAGATCAAGAAGATTGCCGAGTATTTTGCATCTGAAGAGCCCGTGCAGATGTCTTTTATTCCGCCTGAATCAATCTCGGCACTGTCACAAAAATGTGATTTATGTCACAGCAGCGCAAGCGCCAACCCAAACATGCTGGCGCCTAAGCTTAAAGGTCAAAATCGCACTTATTTGATTAATGCACTCGCCGTTTACCGCGACGGTGATCGTGGCAATACCGCAATGCACAAAATGAGCTCCATGTTATATTTTGATACGACCATGGAAGGTATCGCGAGCTATTACTCGTCGCAAAGGGCTGAATAGTCCGGAACGGTCCATAATCAAATCGAATTTGACCGTCCGAGCATCATTGCGGCGCTGAGCCATCCAGAAATAACCCTTAAGGGGTATCGTGAATAATTATGTATGGACTTAGTATCTAACCCTAGAAGGCAGGGTCATACAAATGATTTCTTTTTTCACATTGGCAATAGCATTGGGCAACCAGGCTTTGGCAATTTTGCTTGGCAATTCGTGTATGGGCGCCAGCAATTTCACACCCGGCAATTTGGACAACGCCGCACTCAATTTTTTCGCAATTTTCACCCGGCAGCAGAGTCAAACCGCGAAGTACCTGCTCCACTACTTACCTCCAGCGTCCTCTGCAATACGACGAGTGAGCACCATATCAAATATTCAACATTGAAAATTTACGCTCGCCATTTCGAGACGATGAGAACTCAATTTTTCCCTCAATCCAGTAAAGGATATTTGCTGACTACCACATGCTGTCGCCCTGCAGATATACATGCAGGCGACGAATTTGACGACTGATCAGAGAGTATTTAGTTAACTAGCTCAGGATTAAAACAAAAATGAAACGCATCCATGGCAATGCAAAGTTCCTGGTAACAACCGTTTTTTGTTTAGCAGCTCTCGTTGGCGTTCTTCAAACTGATATTTCCGCTAAGGCTTCCACGCTTCGGCAGGGTAAAGCGCAGCAGCTACCCAAACTGGACAACGCGATCTGCTTATCGTGCCATGAGTCAAGCCGCAGCGATTCTGCAAATTCCGAGAAGAAAAATCTCCGCGATATCAATGGACACAAGTTTGCCAAAAGCGTGCACGGCGAAATGGAATGCATAGCCTGTCACAAGGAAATTACAGACGCATCCACTCCGCACAGGAAAGGGACTACACCGAAGCCCGATTGCGTAACGTGCCACCTAAGTTTGTGGGAAGCCACAAAAAAGGACAACCTGACCAAGGAAAAGGCACGCTTGGGCCTGGTAGTCAGGAATATAGAGACGTACATTGACTCCTATCACGCGCGACGAAACGTCGATGATGACTCTCGCGTCAATGCGTATTGCGACGATTGCCACAATACGCATACGTTCAGCGTACCGCCCCAGGGCACTAGCCGACGCGCGGAATGGCATCTGACCATTCCGTATGTGTGCGGAGAGAAGTGTCACGCAGACCAACTGGAAGAATATTCGAAGTCTGTGCATGGAAAAAGTGTCCTGGAGAAACACAACCTGAAGGCCGCGGACTGCGCAGATTGCCACACCAGTCATAGCATCACGAGCACACTAAAAGATACTTTCAAGTTGTCCATCACCGAAAATTGCGGAACCTGCCACATAGAGAATCTCGAAACCTACCGCGATACCTATCATGGCAAGGTCAATAAATTGGGTTACGGTTACACCGCTAAGTGCTATGA
>JBARHR010000213.1:0-13410 GCA_049799335.1 Gallionella sp.
GTGAATTGAGACTTATATTCAAGCCCAAACATGTAGAGGATTAATTATGTTGTACCGTGTGATTCATACATTTATTGCGGCGCTGCTGTTGCTGCATGGCGTGATGGCAAATGCCGGATTGAGTATCGAGATTGTTGGCGCAGGTGAAAACCAGATACCGGTGGCGCTCGTGCCATTCGCCGGCGACGCCAAAACGGCGCAGGAAATCAATGGTGTGATGATCAATGATCTGCTGCGCAGCGGCTTGTTCCGCACGGTCGATCCGCAAGGCAAAAACCCGCACCAGCCAGCGGATGTCAATTATGCGGAATGGCAGGCGCGCGGCGCGGAAGCGTTAGTGATCGGTTCTGTGGAAGTTCAGGCGAATGGTCGTATCGAGGCGAAATTTCGTCTGCTGGATGTCGTCAAGCAAGTCGAGTTGCTTGGCCAGGCAGTTTCGGCAAATGACGGACAGCTACGTGCGGTCGCTCATCGCATCTCTGATCTGATCTATGAAAAATTGACCGGAGACAAAGGCGTGTTCAGCACGCGTATCGCCTACGTCAACCGCGAGGGAAAACACTATCGACTGGTGGTTGCCGACAGCGACGGCTACAACGAGCAGGCGGTGCTGTCGCAAAATCAGCCTATCATGTCGCCGGCCTGGTCGCCGGACGGTAGTCATCTGGCTTACGTCAGTTTCGAAACCGATCACGCGGTTGTGTTTGTGCAATCCTTGTATACCAATCAGCGTACCTTGTTGGCGGGATTCGATGGCAGCAATAGCGCGCCGGCCTGGGCACCGGACGGCAAGCAATTGGCCATCGTCTTGTCTCGTGACGGTAGTTCGCAAATCTATCTGATACGTCCGGATGGCACTGAACTCAAGCGTATTACCTTCAGCGGCTCTATCGATACCGAACCCAACTTTTCACCGGATGGTCAGTATCTGATGTTCACTTCGGATCGGGGTGGTAATGCGCAGATATACCGGATGCCGATCAATGGAGGAGCGACGAAGCGCCTGACGTTTTGTGACGGTTCGAGTTTTTCGCCGCGACACAGTCCGGACGGGAAAGGATTCGTGTTTACCAATCTGGTCAATGGCAAATTTTACATCGCGACGCAGGACTTCCAGGCTGGACAGATAGAGGTGCTTACCGACGGCGGCTGGGAAAAAAAACCAAGCTATGCTCCGAACAGCAAGCTGATCATGTTTGCCAGTGAGGCGCGTGATCGTGGTATATTGGCGACCGTTTCCAGCGATGGTCGTGTCAAGCAACGTATGTTCACCCAGAACGGGGATGCTCGTGAGCCGGTTTGGGGGCCCTGACCTTAAAATTCATTCAAGAAGGAGATAAACCGATGAAGAAACTCTTAATCAGCGTGCTGTTGGCTAATTTGCTGGCTGCCTGTGCAAGTCAGAAAACACCTGAACCGGCGTCTGAGCCTGTGCCAGTCGCGGCTGCGCCGGCACCGGCACCTGTTGCACCGGCACCCGCTGCGCCAGAACCGACTCCTGCACCGGTTGCTGTGGTCAAAGTCGATCCGCTGAATGATCCCGCAAACATCCTCGCAACGCGAAGCGTTTATTATCCGTTCGATGTGTCGGTCGTGCAGGATGCGGACAAGCCGGTGGTGCAAGCACATGCGAAATACTTGGGTGAGCATGCTGATCGCAATGTGCGTCTTGAAGGCAATACTGACGAGCGTGGCAGCAATGAATACAACCTGGCTTTGGGTCAGCGTCGTGCCGATGGCGTCAAGAAAATGCTGACGCTGGGCGGCGCCAAAGCGAGCCAGATTACGACCGCGAGCTATGGTGAAGAGAAGCCGAAAGCAAGCGGTCATGACGAAGCAGCTTGGTCGCAAAATCGTCGTACCGATATAAAATATTAGAATAGTTCAACGTGCTTAAGCTATCCGCCCTGGTGTTGGTGGCTTGGAGTATTGCGGTCCCCGCGCGGGCGGGGCTGTTCGCCGACGACGATGCGCGCGAACGTATACAGTTGCTTGAGGCGCGCGTTATCAAACTGGAAGACGCGCTCAGCCAGCAAACCAAGATCATCAATCAGCAGACCAGTTCAATCAACCAGCAATCCGCCACTATCAGTCAGCAGACCAAGTCGATGCTGGACCTGCAGGGGCAAATGGATGCGCTGAATGCGGAGATGCGCAATTTTCGCGGACAGAACGAGGAGTTGGCGCATGGTTTGCAGGAGGCCGAAAGGCGCTCCAAGGACTTCTACGTCGACCTGGATGCCCGCCTGAGACATTTTGAAGCGGCGGAGGAGGCGGCCAAGCAAGCTGCGGAGAATATGCCGCAGCAAGTGGTTAGCGCAAGCGCGGTTTCGGCATCCGATGTGGTTGCGACCGATCAATATGATCCCGTTCTGGAAAATCGTGCCATCGAAAGTGCCTACGCACTGTTTAAAGGCGGCAGCGATGCAAATGCCGTGAAGGCATTCCGTGAGTTTCTTACAAAGTACCCCGGGTCGGTGCACGTTCCAAATGCAATGTTCTGGATGGGCGACGCGTTACTCAAGCAGAAAGGCTACAAGGGCGCGCTGAATACGTTTCAGGAATTGTTGAGAACCTTTCCGGGAAATGCAAAATCGGCGGATACACTTTTCAACATCGCGACCTGTCAACAGGTTTTGAAACAGCAACCTGCTGCCCGTAAAACGCTGACGGAGCTTGTCGACCTTTATCCGGCCAGCGAAGCGGCGGCCAAGGCCAAGAAACTGCTTGCCAGCAAAGACTAGACTGGTATGTCGCACGATGATTTGGACAAGCAGTTGCGTGTCACCGAAATATTCTTTTCCCTCCAGGGTGAGACAACTCGCGTTGGTCTGCCCACTGCATTTATCAGATTGACCGGTTGCCCGTTGCGTTGCGCCTATTGCGATACCAGCTACGCATTTTCGGGCGGTGAAAACATGAGTGTGCAGGATGTTCTTCAACGGGTCGCGGAATACACACCTCGATTTGTTACGGTCACCGGCGGCGAACCACTCGCACAAAAGAACTGTTTATCGTTGTTGCGAAACTTGTGCGATGCCGGTTATCAAGTTTCCCTGGAGACCAGTGGCGCGCTGGACATCAGCATGGTCGATAAACGCGTGATGCGCGTGGTGGACATCAAAACGCCGGGCTCCGGAGAAGTTGAGAGAAATCGTTGGGAAAATCTGTCGCTGTTGACCGAGCGCGACGAAATAAAGTTTGTGCTGTGCAATCAGGATGATTATCGTTGGGCCGTTGACCTAATGCGGAAATTAAATCTTGCTGAATGCTGCGAGCTGTTGTTTTCTCCTGTTCACGACTCACTGAGTGCCACTGAGCTGGCTGGCTGGATTCTGCGTGACAGATTGTCGGTGCGCCTGCAAGTTCAGCTGCACAAGCTGCTGTGGAATAACGTACCGGGACATTGAAGATGCGCAACTCGGTAGTGCTATTGTCTGGCGGAATGGATTCCGCGACGGTATTGGCGATGGCGCGTGCGCAAGGGTTTCGCTGCTACGCACTGAGCGTTGATTACGGCCAGCGCCACCACGCAGAATTGGCTGCGGCGCAACGCCTGACACAGTCATTGGGTGCGGAGGAGCATCGGGTAGTGCGCATCGATCTCACCGGTTTCGGAGGTTCGGCACTGACGGACAAGCGAATTGCGGTAGCGGAACTTCCGGGTGTAGGCATTCCGCTGACCTATGTTCCCGCCCGCAACACCATCATGTTGTCATTGGCCCTCGCCTGGGCAGAGGTGCTACAGGCGCAGGACATTTTTATTGGCGTAAATGCGGTGGATTATTCAGGTTATCCTGACTGTCGACCGGCGTATATCGATGCTTTTGAAAAGATGGCCAATCTCGCGACCAAGCGCGCTGTGGAGGGTCACGCACTTACAATCCATGCGCCGTTATTGCATATGTCCAAGGCGGAAATTGTTCGACAGGGACATGCGCACGGCGTCGATTTCGCTCAGACGGTTTCCTGTTACCAGGCAACTGAAATCGGACAGGCATGTGGATTGTGCGACGCATGCAGGTTGCGACGCGCAGGATTCGACGCTGCAGGTATACCAGACTCGACACGCTATAAATGAGGGGCTCGCAAGCCCCATGGAAACAGCATTTTGCGTTGACAGTGCGAGCTAAACCCGTATAATTCGCGCTCTTTTGCGAGGGGTCGTTAGCTCAGCCGGTAGAGCAGCGGACTTTTAATCCGTTGGTCGCGTGTTCGAATCACGCACGACCCACCAGCCTGCTCAAGAGTAGTAGAATTTTACAGTTTCATGCCGCTTTAGCTCAGTTGGTAGAGCAACCGCCTTGTAAGCGGTAGGTCGACAGTTCGAGTCCGTCAAGCGGCACCAAAAACAAAAAAAGCTCACAGCAATGTGAGCTTTTTTTTCACCCGAATTATTTTGTGACGCATCAATTTGCTCGGGTCTGCACGTGCAACCTTCTGTCCTCGTTTTCCCTCCGTTGAGGAAAATTCTTCGGCATTGTCTGCATTGTTGGCATAATTGCGTGAACTTAGTTTGTCAGTACCGCTCAGAGTCTGGGTCGTAGGCCTATTGACAAGGTTGCAGCAAGTATTTGGAGGTTGATATGAACAGATTTTGGCAAGATATGGTTATAGCTTTCAGCACGTTTGCACTTTTTGTCTCGGTTTCTACTGCCACTGCAGCGCCCACCGGCGCAGCTGATTTTAATCACTCAAGCACCGGATTCCCTCTCACAGGCGGGCATGCGACCGCAGTTTGCGAGACCTGTCACGTTGGGGGTGTGTTCAAGGGAACGCCCAGGGACTGTGAAGGATGCCATGCGCTCGGCAAGCGCGTCGTGGCGACACCGAAGTCGACGAGTCATGTGGTCACTGATGCGCCCTGCGACAGTTGTCACTTCAATACCGCCACCTTCCTCGGCGCGCGCTATAACCATAGTCTGAGCAGACCGGAATCTTGCACAACCTGCCATAACGGGCGAATTGCACAGGGACGACCAGCAAATCATATAAGCCCAAATCAAGCGACTAAATCATGTGATAGTTGTCATCGTACCAGCGCATTTCTTCCTTCCAGCTGGAATCATACCGGCGTCTTACCGGGGTCCTGTACCGATCCCGGCTGTCACGGTAGCGGTGCTCCCGGCAAGCCAGACAGCCATACCACCATACCCAAGGCCACTTTCAAGTGCGACGATTGCCACGGGTTTGTAGGCTGGCTACCCGGTAAATTCAAGCACAACCATCCGGGTGCATCTTGTGTGAGTTGTCACGATAGTGTGAATGCGCCTGGCAAGACCGGAAGTCATACGCGCACGGGAATGCTAACGTACAACTGCGATGATTGCCATGCCAGCGTGGTTAGCTGGCTTCCTGCAATATACAAACACACCGCAGCCAGTTCGAACGGACGATGCGATGGCTGTCATAACAATGCCATCGCCGCGTCCACACCTCCCGGACACATTGCAATCGGAACCGATGATTGCGGCCAGTGCCACACTTCAACCGCGACTTGGTTAGGCGCATTAGGTGGAAAGCCTGCCAATCACATTCCTTACAATTCCGTTGTAACGTGCAGCGCCTGTCACACCGGAAACTCCGTCGCGACGGGCGCTACGCTGCATGAAAATAAGGTTTCGTCGACCTGCAAGACTTGCCACAATTCCAGTCCGGTCTATTTGGGATCGATGCGGCGGGTAACTCTTGGAAATCATCATAAATCTACAACCAGCCAGGATTGCACATCCTGCCACGCCAAGCAATATAACAATTGGAATGAACCCTAAAAATGCGATCCGGATTAGTACTGCGAATTTGTCGCCGCCGTTATTTTTCCCCGCTAGGAAAGCAGAGTTCGCACATGTCTTTTATGCACCGCGCTATCAGAATATTTGAATTGCTATGATTATGGGATCAATTAATAACAGGACCAGGCGCGGGCATGGAAGCTTTTGTAGTCTGTTTTTGCTATCGCTGGTTTGCACGCATAGTTTTGCGCAACCGCTGGATGATGTCAGCCTGGAGTATCAGGCATCGGGAATAGTCGCAACCATCAGGATGACTGAGCCGGTACGCTACTTGCGTCACTTTCCAGAGAAACATGGCAAGACGCTGGAGATATACTATGAAGCGGCGCCGGGGGCGAGTACCAGTGAAAAATGGGTAGACAACGAGCTGCGCAAGTCTCCACCTTCAATGCTTATTCCCGCATTTACCGTAACCACCCGCGACCAGCAAACGCAGCCAAAGTTGGTGATCGAATTTTCCCGCGATGCAGATTACGATGTAGGGCCTGGCAAGGACAATCGCAGCCTGTTGATCACCCTTCGCCCGGATAAGTTACCGGTCAGTACAACGCCATTGCCGGAGCTGCCTGTCGTCAAGCCGGAGACTTTGATTTTATCGGCCGTGCCGCTTACCGAGGATGAGGTAATTATTGCGGATAACAACAAGAAGGCCAGGCTGTTCATGTTGCAGGCGCGAGATGCGCTGCAAGCCAAGGACTATGAACCCGCGGTGGATGCGTTCAACAAGCTGCTGCTGTTGCCACCCAACGACTACACGCAGGATGGACAGGAGTGGATCGGCGTCGCGCGCGAGCGTATCGGGCAGATCGACAAAGCCAGAACCGAATATGATTTGTACCTGAAGATATACCCCGAAGGAGAAGGTGCGGTGCGCGTGGTGCAACGCCTGGTTTCTTTATCCGGACGAGACGAAGCGGGGAAACCGACAAGTGGCGAAGTTGCCGGGAAAAAACGGGAAGCACGCTGGGTGACCTTCGGCGGCGTGTCCTCGCGCTATTACTACAGTCACAGCAAAATAGACTCTAAGGATCCATTCAATAGTGCGACGTCGACTACGACGCAATCCTTTACCGATCAATCGATGCTGATCTCCAGTCTGGACGCATCGGAGCGTTACCTCAGTGAAGAATATGATGGGCGGTTGGTGTTTCGCGATGTAAACACGCACAATTTTCTCGCCAATCAACCCAGTCAGAACCGGGTGAATTCGGCCTACGGTGAGATCAGAAATCGCATCAAACATTATCAGTTGCGCCTGGGACGCCAATCGTCGACGGGCGACGGGGTGTTGGGCAGATTCGACGGGATATCCGGAAGCTACGGTGACACGTCGCAAACCAGCATTGGCGGCGTGGCTGGAGCTTTATCCGATTTTTCACAGGGAAGCAAACCGGTGTTTGTCGGGGGCAGTGTGAACAAAGGTCCGGTCTCGCTCTACGCCATCAGCCAGCGGGTTGATGGCCTCAATGATCGACGTGCGATCGGATCGGAGTTGAGATATTTTGAGGGCAATCGGAGCGCGTTCGCGCTGCTGGATTACGATACCTATTTCAAAGCGCTGAATGCGGCGCAGATCATAGGTACCATCGGCGCGTTTGGCGGCACTGCAAATTTCATGGTCGATCATCGTAAGACGCCGTCATTGAGCATACGCAATGCCTTGTTAGGCGCGAGCACATCCTCGGTCAATGCACTGGTCCAATCCTTGTCGGCAAGCAGCGTGCGGGAATTGGCGCTGGCCCGGACTGCCACATCGAACATGGGTCAGCTAGGCTTTACCTGGCCGCTCATCGATAAATGGCAGGTCGGCGGGGACGTCAGGTTGGCCAATACGTCGGGTTTGCCGGCGAGCGGCACGGGCACCCTGGAGGGCGTACTTGCGGCTCAGTCGGGCCGAGGCACAGAAAAGAGCGTGACCGGTCAGGTGATCGGTAGCAGCCTCTACAAAGATAAAGATGTCTGGTCGGGGAGCATCACCCTGAATACCAGCAGCGCGGTAAACGGCTATACCATCTATGTGTATAACTACATGCTATTCAACAGCGGCTGGACGATGAATACGTCGCTGCAGTTGTATCGGGATAAAAATCAGTATGGCGGGAAGACGACCCGGGTCTCGCCTACAGTGCGTGGAGCCTATCGGATCAAGGAGCAACTCTACGTTGATCTGGATGGCGGGATTGATCGGACGGACTTCGACGGGCCTCAACTGGCAAGCAAGACTACTCGAATATTCAGTTCTATAGGTCTGCGCTGGGACTACTGAGATACCGGCGGGGATGCGGGATTACGTTACGCGAGTGGAAGGGCGGCTCGGCAGCGCCAATTTGCATCAGGAATTGACGTCATGCGGTAATATCCGGGCGTTATCGTAAATATCTATTGCCGTCCTGCGCGCGGATTATGAGAAAATAGTAAAGTCAGTCGCCTGACGGGCCAATTGCTTGGCGGGGCGAGGTAGCGAAGAACAAGACATTTGGGGTGAATATGCAAAAGTTGATTTTTGTTATGCTGTTTTCAATCGTGGCAGACGCGGGCGCAGCGTCTAACCAGGATGTATTTCCCTGGGATACTCCCCAACCAAAGGTGGCAGCTTCCAAGATGACTTCGGGTGGAGCCCATAAATGGGCTGTGGTCGAAACCAGTGATCGGTATACCTTGTATGTTGATTCCAATAACGTACGCAAAGATCACAACATTGTTCAATTGGCGATTATGTATGATCTGAAAACTATAGAGGAGGCTGCAGGAAAGCCATTCGGGTCAGTTACGGGATGGGCCGAGTACGACTGTGACCAGCGCCAAGCACGCACACTCAGAGCAATGGCTTACTCGGGTAGCATGGGCGAGTCGGCCATGATGAATGGGGGCGATCCCAACGTCGCTCTGGGTAGGGCGGGGACGGTGAACCGCATTGCCGAGCCGGGCAAGTGGATGCCTATTGGCGCCGCGAGTGCGCAGGAGGTTTTCTGGAACTACGCATGCTCGAAATAGTCGCGCCGGCCCGGCAGGTTATTGATTCAATGTTCGCGGCCTTATTGTCAGACTCCGCGATTGCGCAACAGATACGCTGAGCAGATCCGGATTTCAAACCCTTACATGCTATTCGCAACAATTACTCGGGATGCCCTGGGTTGTATAGATCGGGGTGCATTGTCGGGAATCACTCTGGCAGGACTTTGAGCTTGTTTCGTTCAAAGGTTTTGTCTCTGGGTTTATTGCTGGCAGTGCTGCTATTAGCGATGACATTTGGTACGGTGCGCGCCAGTGTGATCGAGTTTTCTACCGGGCTATTGAGTCATATTTCCAGCAAATGGGGAGACAGCGCGGTCGAGCGGCTGGAAAACTGGCGCGAAACCGAGTTGCAGGAAAAGGCTCAGCTTCGACATTCCGCAGTGTCCTTGAGCAAGGAACAGTTACAGGTGTTCAATCAGTTCTGGAACCGGGTTCCATACTATAGCGATCTTAAGCACTGGGGTGTGGAAGATTACTGGGCAACGCCGATCGAGACGCTCGCATCGAACGGCGCGGACTGCGAGGACTATTCAATCGCAAAATATTTCAGTTTGAAGGAACTGGGCGTGCCGGCAGAAAACTTGCGCATAACCTACGTGCGTGCATTGAGAAAAAATGAAGCGCATATGGTGCTCGCTTATTATCCGAGCCCGGGTGCCGATCCGTATATTCTGGACAATTTGACCGGAAATCTTGAGACTGCATCCGAACGCGATGATCTGGTGCCCGTGTATAGTTTCAATGATGACGATTTATGGGCGGTAGGAGCCGCTGCATTCCGGGGTAAGTCCAGGCAGATACGTTTGTGGGGCGAATTGCTGGACAAGATGGACAAAGAGCAGCTCATGTGACCTTCGATCCAATGACATGACACTATTCAAACTATTATTACTCGGCGCGGCAGTTGCCTTCCTGATGGTGTTCGTTGCCACGGAGGCGATATACATCCGTAATGCCCATCGATATATGCAGGAGCAACTGGCTGATCAGGCGCAGAACGCGGCCAGCGCACTCGGCATGGTGTTGCCGATGGCCGACGGGGATTCGGTACACGCCGAAGTGACGGTGAATGCATTGTTCGACCGCGGCTACTACCAGTCGATACGCATCGTTGGTATAGACGGCACTACGGTAGTATTGAAAACGCTACCAGAAGCACCTGTAGATGTGCCGGAATGGTTCGTGAACATGTTGCCGCTGCAAGCACCGTCGGCTGAATCGCTGATCAGCAAGGGCTGGCGTCAGCAGGGCAGAGTCATAGTGATTGCCCACCCGAATTTCGCCTACCTGCAGTTGTGGCGAACAATGCAGCAAACAAGCCTCAGTTTGGCACTGGTGTTCTTGCTGGTGTTAGCCGCGCTGTTCCAGTTTCTGACGCGTATACTCAAGCCGTTGCGGGCGATCGAGTCGGTTGCGCATTCCATCAGCAATCGCGACTTCCAATCGATAAAAGCAATTCCAAAAACGCGTGAGTTGGGCAATGTGGTGAACGCGATCAATTCCATGTCTGACAAGCTGCAGGGTATCGTTGCGTACGAAGTGGCGCAGGCAAAACACTTTCGCGATGAATCCACCAGGGATCCGTTGACCGGTCTGGTCAATCGGCGCGGTTTTGAGGCCTATGTGGGCACCTTCATAGGCGGCGGAAAGGACCTTGATTCCGGCGCGATGTTCATGTTGCAGATTGCGGAATTTCAGGTCCTCAATGCGCGCTATGGCTATGAGAAGGTCGACGCACTGCTGCAGGATATATCTGCGGCGTTGCAGTCGGTCTGGCCCGATCGCGACTTATTGCGTGCCCGGATCAATGGTGCAACGTTCTCCGTGGTCGCTGCCAATATTTCGCGCGCAGAAGCCATGCAGTTGGGTGATGATCTGGTCGACGCGCTGGGGAAAACCGTTGAAAAATTGCAGGGCGATTCCAATGTGGTCATAGGCGGTGGCGCCGTCTATTTTTCCGGACAGTCATTCACGTTGAAAGCCATGCTTGCGCAATGTGATGCGGCGATGCTTCAGTCGCTTGCAAACCGGAATAGACAATGCGTGTTTCAGAGTCTGGCGGACGACGGGCAGGGTCAGGGGTCGCAGTATTGGAAGAAGTTAATCATTGACGCAATCGAGCAACAGCGCATTTCATTGTTTTCCCAGCCGGTACTGAATATGCGCGATCAGTCTGAATTCCAGACGGAGATTATTGGTCGTTTGAAACGGGACGACGGCGGATTGATACTTGCCGAACAGTTTATTCCGATGGCCAATCGTCATCGGCTCACCGCATCATTTGACCTTGCCGTTCTGAAGAAATTGTTCGGACGGATAGCCAGCGGGATGATAGGCGACGACGAAATTGCAATCAATATTTCCGTCTATTCGATACACGATCGGGAACTGCAAGACTGGTTGCAGAATGCCATGCAAGCCTCACCGCGGTTGGCGCAAAGGTTGATTTTCGAATTTACCGAATTTGGATTGGTCCAGGACCGATCAGGAGTTGAAAAATTCCTCAAGGAAATTCGCGCACACGGTGCGGATTTTGCCGTTGATAATTTTGGCCTGCACCATAGTGCGTTTGACTATTTGCAGCAATTGAAGCCGCGTTACGTGAAGCTGAGTCCGGCCTATTTGTACGAGATCCGTGAGAATCAAAAGAATCAGTTCTTCATTTCATCGGTCGTGAAAATCACCCGTCCCCTTGAGGTGCGTGTGATCGCGCTGGGCGTCGAAGATATTGAAACGCTGGAGTTGTTGCGTGATCTGGGCGTCGATGCATATCAGGGCTTCATAACCGGCAGCATGACTGAACTGGGTTAGCCGGAGACACTCAGCCGCAACATGATCAAGCACCGCAACTTTCTCCGTGGTTGTCCTTCGTGTGTAAAGCACCCGATGTCGTACGGATCGCAACGTCCGCGATGTTGAAGGTTGAATCACCGAAAATGTTTGAAAAAATGCAAACGGATTTATCCGACACTATCGATCGCTTGCAGCGTCCATTGAGGGATTTGCGCATTTCGGTGACTGACCGTTGCAATTTGCGCTGTACCTATTGCATGCCCAGAGCAATATTTGACGAGAAGCACGCCTTCCTGCCGCGCGCGGAATTGCTCAGTTTTGAAGAGATCGAACGCCTCGCGGGGGTGTTCATTCGCTTGGGTGTACAGAAGATACGCCTGACCGGAGGCGAGCCGTTGATGCGCCACGGCATTGAAAAGCTGGTTGAAAAGCTGGCGAAATTGCAAAACGCAGCGGGTGAGCCCGTTGAAATCGCCCTGACTACCAATGCCGTATTGCTATCCGGTAAGGCGCGCGCGCTGAAAGATTCCGGTCTGTCGCGCGTGTCGATAAGTCTGGACGGACTTAGCAACGACGTGTTCCGCCGCATGGGTGATACAGATATTTCGGTAACAAAGGTGCTGGATGGCATTGAAGCAGCCGGGCGTGCCGAGTTGACGCCGATCAAGGTTAACATGGTGGTCAAGCGGGGTGTGAACGATCACGAGATCATTCCCATGGCCGAGCACTTTCGCAATAGTGGCGTCATTCTGCGATTTATAGAATATATGGATGTCGGCAGCAGCAACGGCTGGAAACTGGACGAGGTATTCACGTCCGGTGAGGTATTGGCGCGCGTACAGTCAGCGTATTGTCTGCTACCCGGTGCATCAGGCTATCCGGGAGAAGTGGCACAACGGTGGCATTACGCCGATGGCGGCGGCGAAATCGGCTTGATTTCCTCGGTAACGCGGGCCTTTTGCGGTGCCTGTACCCGCGCCCGGCTTGCTACCGACGGAAAACTGTACACCTGTCTATTTGCGACGCGCGGTATGGATCTGCGCGCGCCGCTGCGCGCTGGCGAGGACAATCAGCTTCTCGCCCGGTTGATCACCGACTGTTGGCAACTGCGAGAAGACAGATATTCGCAGCTGCGCAGTACTGCATCAGGCCAATCGGGGAAGAAAATTGAAATGTCCTATATTGGCGGGTAAGTGCATATGCCGCTGAACCGTTATTCACGCAAAGTTGGTTCTGCCATTCGCGGACTATCGCCATGAACGATCAGCAATTGATGCGTTACGGCCGCCATATCCTGCTTCGCGAGTTTGGGATAGAAGGACAGCAACGGCTGCTTGCAGGCAAAGCGTTGATTATCGGAGTCGGCGGACTGGGTTCGCCCGCCGCGATGTATCTGGCTGCCGGTGGCGTGGGTCAGATCACGTTGTGCGACAATGATACTGTGGAGCTGAGCAATTTGCAGCGGCAAGTTATACATCGCACGTCGGACATCGGCAGAAACAAGGTGGACTCGGCGCGCGATGCGGTTCATGCCATCAATCCGGACGTTGCATGCGTCGCCTTGTCAACCCGCGTCGATGCGGCGCAGCTGGACGCGCTCGCAGCCGGGGCGGATGTCGTGCTCGATTGCAGTGACAATTTTGCCACGCGCTATGCAGTCAACCGCAGTTGCCTGTCACTCGGCAAGCCGCTGGTTTCCGGTGCGGCGATCCAGTTTGACGGCCAGATTGCGGTTTTTGACTTTCGTCCGGCGGATTCATCGGGCAAGGCTGCGACCCCGTGCTACAACTGCCTGTTCCCGGAAGATACC
>JBARHR010000214.1:0-7200 GCA_049799335.1 Gallionella sp.
GCTCTGCGGTGCCCCAGCCGCCGGTGGTGTAGCGATTGGCCCAGATGTTGTAGCGCGTGCCGTCATGCTGATACCACACGGCCAGCGCATTGCCGCTGGTGTCGAAGGCGATTTGAGGGTAACTGGCATTGCCCGCGTTGTCAGTCTCGATCAGCCCTGCGGTGCCCCAGCCGCCGGTGGTGTAGCGGTTGGCCCAGATGCTGTCGCGCGTGCCGTCATACTGTTGCCACACTGCCAACGCATTGCCGCTGCTGCCGAAGGCGATTTTGGGAATATAGGCATCGCCCGTGTCGTCGGTCTCGATCGGCTCAGCGGTGCCCCAACCTGCGCCGGCGGTATAGCGGTTGGCCAAGATGTTGTAGTGTGTGCCGTCATTCTGTTCCCACACTGCCAGCGCATTGCCGCCGGCGTCGATGGCGATCTGGGGCTCGCCGGCATCGCCCGTGTCAGTCTCGATCAGCTCTGCTGTGCCCCAGCCTGCGCCGGCGGTATAGCGGTTGGCCCAGATGTTGTTGCGCGTGCCGTCATACTGTTGCCACACGGCCAGTGCATTGCCATCGGCGTCGACGGCGATTTGAGGGTAACTGGCATCGCCCCCGTTGTCAGTCTCGATCAGCGCGGCGCTGCCCCATGCCTTTGGTGCGGTTGCGTTGCCACTGCCACCGCCGCATGCAGCCAGCAGTGAAATTACCAGAAAGCAGGTAGCACTTTTGAACTTGCCGAGATTTGAATGCATTTCTATCTCCTCGTTAACAGTCACAATGAACAGGCGTGATTGGACTAACCGTCTGGTTTGGAAAAACGCAACGTCCACGGCAGTAATTCCATCGCTAACCGATTCGTTCCCACTTTTTTCAGGCGGGCAGAAAGCAGAATCGGCGAAGTACCTGCATGTGTCGGTGCGCATTTCGTTGTTATTCCCGTTAAGTACGCAGTTCACGGGTTAAGGCGCGCGAGGGCGAAGTCGTCGCCCGTGTTGGTGATCGCGTAGCCGGCAGCGACAATCTTGCCGTCCGTTGCCCTTATCGCCAGCGCATGGGCACGATCGTCCTGGCTGCTGAAGTCGACAATGACTTTGCCTGCACTTCCGAATCCCGGGTCAGGATTGCCAGCGGCGTCGAAGCGCGCGATAGCGAAGTCATCGTTTGCGCCGTTGTAGCTGTGGCCTGCGGCGATGATCTTGCCATCGGCCTGGATCGCAAGCGCGTGCGCGTAGTCGTGGTTGGCGGTGAAATCGAAAACCAATTTTCCACCGGCGCCGAACCCCGGATCGGGATTGCCAGCGGTGTCGAAACGCGCCAGCGCGAAGTCGGTGTTGACGCCGTTGTACGCCGACCCCGCCGCGACGATCTTGCCGTCGGATTGAAGCCCGATCGCCTCGGCGAAATCGGATCCGTTGGCGAAATCGGTGGTGATCTTGCCGCCCGTGCCGAAACCGGTGTCGAGGCTGCCGTCGGTGTTGTAGCGCGCCAGCGCGAAGTCGGACTTGGTGGATGTGGCCCCGCTGTCAACGCTGCCCGCCACGACGATCTTGCCGTCGGATTGGAGCACCATCGCGTTGGCGAAATCCGAGGCGCCAACGAAGTCCGTGAGTAGCTTGCCAGTGCCGCTGCCGTAGGTCGTGTCAAGGTTGCCGTTGCTGTCGAAACGCGCCAGCGCGAAATCGTTGTGACTGCCGTTCCAGGCATACCCTGCCACGACGATCATTCCGTCGGGCTGAATCGCGATCGCCTTGGCGATGTCGTCGTAACCGCCGAAATCGATTGTGACCTTGCCACCGGCACCGAAGCCGACGTCGAGGCTGCCGTCGGAGTTATAGCGCGCGAGAGCAAAATCGCTGTTCGTGCCGTTGTACGCATAACCCGCGACCACGAGTTTGCCGTCCGTTTGCAATGCGACCGCATAGGCATAATCGGAGCCGCCGCCAAAATTTGTCACCACCTTCCCGTCGCTGTCGAAGCTGGTGTCGAGCGAACCGTCGGTGGTATAACGCGCCACTGCGAAGTCGTAGTCCGTGCCATTGTAAGCATATCCGGCGGTAATGATTTTGCCGTCGGCCTGGATAACCTGCGCGTATGCCTGGTCGCTCGGGATTGGCTTGGTCACCGCGTTGTTGAGTGGCGTCAGGCCCTCGGTTTCGATGCTGATGCCACCGCCGGTGCTGAGTGGATCGCGGAAGTAAGCCGTGACGAGCGCCGGGAGTTCCGCGAACCCCGTGCTGCCCGCAGCGCGCGCCTCAAAACTGACGCCGAAAGTCTCACCGACCTTGATACCCGACAAGTCCAGATATCCTGTATAGGGATCAAAGGTTACATCGACCTTGGTGGCTCCCGACTGCTCCGTGGTCGACGTCGTCGTATACGTCATCGGACCATTGGAATAGAACGTCTGCCAACCAGAACTCTGTGAATAGGAGAGAAGGGCGTTTTCTTGGAATTTATAGAGCGCGCCCCTATCTCCGGATACATGGCCGCCTCCGACGTATACATGGGCGGTTGCATAAATAGTCGCGCATGCCCCGCTGCCACCTACTTGGCCGGCACCGTTATCCACGGAAAGTGAGGCTTTCGAAATCGTGAACTTGGCCCAGGCGGCGTCGGTGTCCTTAGTGAACTGCTGAGAAAAAGCTGCAAAACTTTCGATGCCCGGCCGGTCACGCGCGGAGTTGTCATAATAACGGCCGACGCTCACCCAGAAAACGCCTGTCTCATCTGCATAGGCGGAGGCGTTATCAATGCCATTGCTGATCGCATTCGGCCATATTTTTTCCAGATTAAGGACGCCGCCGATTTGCGTGCGCTCATCGACAACCGAGTAGTCGTAGACACAACTGGGGGTAAACCCGCCGGGTTTGTCGGCCCAGATTTGTGTGCCCAAGTAAGGTATCCCTATTGGCGTCACGCCGCCGCCCTGCACCGCAAAGACATTGTTCAACGCTGTGGGGTTCGCGCAAAGCGCCAATAGCAAGCAAGCCGAAGTGGCTTTGCGTAGCCGTCTTGGCTGGCCGACCGGTGGCAATAGTGTCTCCGCCGTTCGTTCTACGGATATCATCCTCATGATCCTGTCTCCTATCTGGCGCGCCGCCGCTGCACCGCAGCGGATTGCGCGCTCATTGTCGTCACTGGCGGCGCGCCGCTGAAATCGGTGGTTACCTTGCCACCGGTTCCGAAGCCCGGATCGAGACTGCCGCTCGTCCCCGGTGGTGGTGGCGGAGGCGTGGTCGTGCAAGTGACGGCAAGATTGCTGACGTTCGCCCCGGCGATCGTGCCGCTGGCGTTAGTTACGTTGCAGGACTGCGCTGGTGGCATGCTCGCGATGGTGACGCTGTAGGCCGAATTGTTCGCCTGTGCCGTGGCGAAGGTGAAGCCGCCGTTTGCCGTCAGGGTCAGTTCGTCCGTGCCGTTATTGCGAAGCTTGAGGGTGCCGGTCAGGCCGCTGACGCTCCCACCTATGGTGTATGGCAAGGTTGGCGCTGGGGAAGGAGGCATGCTGCCATCTCCACCCCCTCCGCAAGCAAAGAGCAACAAGACAGCCAAAAATACGCTGCACTGAACAATTGATCTGTTGTCGAATTTCACTATTGTGGCTCCCCGTAATTTACAAATCGAGATTGATGCAGCTCATTTTCCTGTGCAGCTTGGCTGCAGACTGCAGTCGCTACACCAGTTCAAACCGGACCGCTTTGCCGCCGCATCGCTTGTCCCGCCCGCCTAAATTCCCTCATCGATGACCTCCATCGTTCACCTCTGGATGCGCCAAGTTGCAAGAAAAATGTTACGCCCGTTGGGCAGCTTTACAATCCTCCAGAAGTCTTGAATCTTTGCGCCCGGGTATCGATACTTCTTCGCCGCAGTATCGATACTCTTTCAATACTATCTACCTGCGACACCATGCTGTAATGCTGCATGCGCGTGGAATTGTTCCGGCCTGAAATTGCCCGCTGTGGTAGATTGTTATTGCGTGGCAAATCTTTTTGACGAGATTCAGAGCATGCGACTGCTAGTTGTCTTTGCATGGCTACCCGCTTGCCATAGGATGCGCGAATAGTTGATGCGACCATGACTTGTTGCAGTCGCGGTTGACGTGAACGGGGGACCGAACAAACAGAGCTGGGGGGCACGATGATTACACGTCTGTCTGCGGCCACATGGCCGCTGCTGGTTGCTATCTGTGCATCGCCGCTCTGGTGTCGAGCAGCGGAGCCTGCAAACACCACACCGATCGTTTCAACGGAACAGCCCTATTTTGAAGAACTGCCGATGGTGCTGTCGGTCACACGCCTGCGCCAATCGCTGGCGGATGCACCGGCAGCTGTGACGGTGATCGACAGCGATTTCATCCGGCGCAGCGGGGCGCGCGACATCAACGAACTCTTTCGCCTGACTCCGGGGTTCCTGGTTGGCAACAACAATGGCGCCCATCCGTTGCTCTATTACCACGGCGTATTCGAAGAATTTCCGCGTCGCCTGAAGATTCTGGTGGACGGACGTTCGATTTACTTGCCTATTCTGCTCGGCGAAGTTGAATGGAATGCTGTTGCCTTTGCCCTGGAAGATATCGAACGGATCGAGGTGATACGCGGATCCAATTCGGCCTCTTACGGTGACGTCGCCTTCCTTGGCATGCTCAACATCATCACGCGTCACACGGATTCGTCTCACGGTGCGTCTGTGTCTGCCAGTGTCGGCAACGATGGAATCCGTGACGGATTCGCGCGTTATGGCTGGGGAAAGGACAACGCCAACTTCCGGCTCTCCTTCAAGCAACAACGTGATCACGGACTGGGCAATTCGTACGATGACCGCCTGACATCGCTGGCGAATTTCCGTGCTGACTTCAGCCCGACATTTCGCGACGAACTGATGCTATCCACGGGAATCAGCCGCGCAGATGCGCAGCACGGATACATCGACCACGTCGATGATCCGGCCGACACGCAGCAATATTCCAACGAATATGTGCAAGTGAATTGGCAGCGGCTGCTGGATGGCGAATCAAGCGTTGCCGTGAGCGCCTCGCACTCGCATAACGATTTCATTGATGAAGCAATCTATCCGATTCCCTCACTTAATTACCCGCTCGTCAATTTCACCAATCATGGTTCCCGCGACGCGGTTAGCGCGCAGCACACATTTTCGCCCGTGAATAATGTTCGCCTGGTATGGGGTGGTGAATTGCGGCAAGACATGATCGAATCGCTTGCGCTGAGCGTACCGGGCACCAATATTGTCAACCGACAACAGGGTTTCGCCAATGCCGAATGGCGCGTCACGGCCTGGCTGTTGTTGAATGCGGGCGGCTTACGGGAACACGACAATATCAGCGGGAATCGTGTAGCGCCGCGACTTGCAGCCAATTTTCACCTTTCCCCGACACAGACCGTCAGGGCAGGGGTTTCCAAGTCGTTCCGTGCGCCGTCCATTTTGGAGCGAACCGGCGATCTGCGCTGGTGGAACGGAGATGTAGTCGTTGTTCATCAGGCAGTTGGCAACCCGAATTTTGCAGCTGAATGGCTGCTCACCCGCGAGCTGAGTTATCTCGCTGACATGCCGGACTGGCATCTCCGTCTCGACGTCAGAGCTTTTCATGAGCGCATCAGTGGGTTGATGCGCTTCGCGGCAATCAACGGCACTGCGACGGTGGTCAACGGATCCGATATAACCGAACGCGGTATTGAGTATCAGGCGGATTGGAAGCCCTATCCTGGCACGCGTTTTCTCGTTGCACAGACGTTCCTGCGAATTCAGAGCGCGAACCTGGATGAGGTCTTGGCGGCACCAACCTATAGCAATGGAATCGGCTGGTTCCAGGATATTCCAGGCCAGTTTCAGCTTAGCGTAATGCGTTACTCATGGGGTGCGATGACGTGGCAAGGAAAGAATTCATTGCTTGAACCCGTGGTGCGTACCGATCTGCGGCTGGCACATTCGTTCCGGATTGGAGGCACACGCGGCGAAGCCTCGCTGATGATCCAGAATCTGGATCATCAATATCAGGATTTCGTAAAGACATTCTTTTACGAGCAGCGCGTTTTCGTCAATGTTCGGCTCGATTACTGAGACTCCCGGGACCGGCCGCCCATGCCAAATTTATACGCAAATATTGACAGGTTGATGCGCACGGTGAAGCAGTGGTTCGCTGCCACGCGATACCGGCACGTCACGTTGCTGGCACATCTCCTTTGCGCCTTGCTGTGGGCGGACAGTTCATACGCGCAGGTACCCGAGCCGGGTCGCGTTCTGATTCTGATGAGTCAGCACAGCGCCCCCTACGAGGAAGTGGCCGACGAACTGTCGAAAGGAATTACTGCCGTCATGCCGGACACAGAAATACGCCGCGCGGACAATAGTGAGCTAGCGACACAGCAGGGTGATGCCGAGATCATCGTCGCCGTTGGCAGCGAAGCCGGTGAACTGGCGGCAGAAAATGCGCCGCAAGTGCCAGTCCTCAACATGCTGGTTCCGCAACAAATGCACCAGCATCTTGCGCGCCGCCATCAACACCGGAAAGCCGGTCACTATTCCGCGATATATCTTGACCAGCCACCGGCACGACAAATTGACTTGATCCGTCTCGCCTTTCCTGACCGAAAATCGATCGGTGTGTTGGCCGGCCCTGCGTCGGTGTTTGTCGTGCCCGGCCTGCAGGCTGCCTGTGTCAGTCGCGACGTAGATCTGATCGTCGCAAAAGCGCAGGGTCCGGCGGAACTTGCCGCAGCCTTGCGCCAGTTGACTCAGGAAGCCGACGTACTGTTGGCACTGGCTGATCCTGCGATCCAGAATTCCGGCACGGTTCGCAATATCCTGATTTCGGCCTATCGCGCCAGCTTGCCCGTCGTGGCGTTCTCGCCGAGTTACGTCGCGGCGGGTGCCGTGCTGGCACTGTATTCGACTCCGCGACAGATGGGCCGCCAGGGCGCAGACGCGATCCTGCAATGGCTACGTGATCGCAGCCTTCCGCCGCCGCAGTATCCGAGCGAATTCGAAATCGCCATCAATGAAAACGTTGCGCGTTCACTCAATTTGGTGATCGACCCGGTATCCACGCTGACCGACAAAATGCGGCGGGCCAAGCCATGAGATGGCCCGGTTCAAGCATAGGTGCGACCCTGCTCCTGGCATCCCTCCTTCCGGCGATTCTGCTCGCCGTGGTTCTCAGCCTGGTGTTCATGCGCGGTCGTTTCAACGATCTGGAGAGCGA
>JBARHR010000215.1:0-1599 GCA_049799335.1 Gallionella sp.
CCCGAACAAGGAGCAAAAATATGTTAGCAAATCAAAACAGTTCACAATCCGATGGAGTTGGGTACGATACACACGAAAGACACACCGGGAAGCTCTTTCTCGGCTCATCCACTTCACCCAAGGCCCAAGAGCTGCGCGCACGGTATGAGAAACTCTGTATGGAGATTCAAAGCGCGAAATCTGAAGTTCAGACACGTCAAGTTCAACCCTAGCCCGTCATCGGCAGGGTATTCTGAAACGAGGATTTGAAACATGGACAGCAATATAGTGCGGAAACATGCAAACCAAAATGCAAGCTTGCATTACCCGGCAAGCGATATGCTGAACCGCAAACCAAACCGATATATCCGGATTACCGGCGGCGACAGTGGCGATGCCATGTGCGATTGTCAGGACTGGGATCGTGTGGACCGCAAACCCGTTGAATTGAAAGCCCTGCAAGAGGAACTGTTTGAATACCGTCATATGCTCGACAAACTCGTACGAGAGCGAACGGCAAGGCTGGAACGTCGCATTTTGATACTGAAATACTGCCATGACAATCTGGGAATGCGACATAACAAATTGAGCCAGATGTATCGAGATCTTTTGCTAAAAACCAAGTCTCTCGAAAGCAACATTTCAGTGTGAAAAGCCATTTGCGGGATTTCTAAAGCATCCGTATCGGCATTCCGTTCCGCGCTCTGCGCACCCATATTCACATGCCACTTATGCCCACCGGCACGGCTAACGGCTTTTACAAATGCGGCGCCGAAAACGCAGAGTGGCGCGAGCGCATAAGTATGTGTACCGGGGGCATGTGTTTTCAAGACGATACTTCCATCGGCATCTCCGCGTAGCAAAGTCCTGGTGTTGTTATCATTGGTTTACGTCATACCGGCGGGATTAGCATCCCGGCCTCCACGCGTGATTTCGCCAGGACAAAACATGAGAAAGAAGTCGAATTGCAATGGGTGGCAAAATGGATCGAAAGCGGGAATCACCGACATTTCACAGGTGCAGGTAATTGCCCTTTCCGTTATTGATCATATCCGCAATGGCCAAACCGAAAAATATGCTTGAGGGGCGTGACCGGCGAACCCGGCCTCGATCCGGAATTCGGACTCTCGCCATCGCTAACCCGATTGTCCGTATGACCGGCAACTCAATCCGATGGATGACGGACAACAAGGTTGTCGACACGGATTGTTCCGGAAAAGCAATAAAGCGCGCGGACTCAAACGTTATCGCTCCGAATGACAATCGTGCCCCGCACCAATACGCGACCTTACTGGCTACAGCCATACGCGACAACCGACATTTGCAGCAGGTGATTCTGGTCGCCATGGATTGTTCCTGGGTGGATGAGGAAGCCCAGTCTGCAAACCTGACTGACAGCAGCCACCTATTGCTGCCACGATATAGTCGATGTGGTGGGCTGCATGGCTGCATGCATTGGCTTCACCGGGCCCGAGGGCGACAAGTATATTTTCCCGACCGCGTCATACACGCGTTCGGAAGACAAGGATCGTCACCGCGCCTGGAAACATACAGGTAATGAGCTTGATCCCGTCATCCGCGCAGGCCGAGCAGAGCGGATACTGGTCATTAACAATACGC
>JBARHR010000216.1:0-39802 GCA_049799335.1 Gallionella sp.
CGCGTGCACTATCAGCACCTCGGAGGAATATATCGAGTTGCCTGACCGACACGCCATCACCCTGTTCAGAATCTTCCAGGAGACGCTCAACAACATCCTCAAACATTCACGCGCAAAGAACGCTCAAGTTGAAGTTGTCAAAGGCGATGATCACCTCGAGATGATCGTATTTGACGATGGGGTTGGCTTCGATGCGTCGGCTCGCAACAAACCCCGTTCTTTCGGACTGCGCGGCATGCAGGAACGTGTTGAACATCTCGGCGGTTCGGTAAAGATTTCCAGCACCACGGGCAAGGGAACGCAAATTGCAATTTTTATCCCGCTAGAACCGGAACAGTCAGCGGGTAATTCCTCCCGGAATAATGCTTTAGGAGTTGAATCGTCATGATAGACATACTTGTAGTGGATGATCACGCATTGATCCGCAAGGGACTGAAATTGCTGCTCGATGAAAATCCGGATTTTCAGGTCAAAGGTGAAGCGGAAAGTGGAATGCAGGCCGTAAAGATGGTACGCGAACATCATTATGACCTGATCCTGCTGGATATCTCATTGCCGGACAAGCACGGCATGGATGTCCTCAGGCAACTCAAGCGGGAACAACCCGACATCAAGATTATCGTTCTCAGCATGTACCCCGAAGACCAATACGGCGTGCGTGCGCTAAAGGCCGGGGCGCTCGGCTATATCAACAAGCAATGCGCAACCGAAAAGCTGGTGGTTGCAATAAGGCACGTGGTGAGCGGAAAGAAATACATCAGCGAAGCGCTGGCGGAGCAACTGCTCAACAATCTGATCGGCGAATCGCAGGATTTGCTGCACCAAAGCCTGTCCAACCGCGAATACCAGACGCTGTGCCTGATGTCTTCCGGAAAATCGTTGACCGAAATATCCGAAATCATGATGCTCAGCCCGAAAACGGTGAGCGTCTATCGCGCACGCATGCTGGAAAAAATGAGCTTCAAGAACAACGCCGAAGCGGTTCACTATGCGATCTCGCATAGCCTGGTAGAGAGCGACAACTGAACTGAATTTCAGTTTACCCCGCCGCCATGCGCACGAAATGCGTGGCATCTAAGCTGCTATTCCGCGTTTCAATACCGTCGCCATGCCCGAGAATGACTACCTGGTCAGGGTGTGTTTTGATCTTGAACAACAGCAGAAGTTGTCCATCCGCGCTTGTCCGCGCAACACGACCGAGGCGGAGAATTAGCACACACGCACTAAACAACAAATCATTTAACTACAATCTTTTATCAGTGAATCAAGGCATACACGTATCAAAACAAAAATGCGCCAATATCGGTTTGCGAAAGGAGTCCCAAATAAATAATCGATTCAACTCTAAAGTTTCTCGCGAACCCACCGATAACTGGTTCAACGGCGGTTGCTAAACGTCCTAAGCACAGCAAACCAAAGTGACCGGAAAACAGGTTTCGTAGCTGAACCACTTTAAAGGAGAAACAAAATGCCCTCATACATCAATACCAACATTTCATCGTTGAACGCGCAGAACAACCTGAACAAGTCGCAGACCGCCTTGCAGATGTCATTGCAACGCCTTTCTTCCGGTTTGCGCATCAACAGCGCGAAGGATGACGCAGCCGGCATGGCGATTGTCAGCCGGATGTCGGCGCAGATCAACGGCAACATGCAGGCCGCGCGTAACGCCAACGACGGTATTTCGCTGTCGCAGACCGCGGAAGGCGACATGTCGCAGATCGCAACCAACTTGCAACGGATGCGTGACCTGGCAGTGCAATCGGCCAACTCCACCAATTCCGCTTCAGACCGCGCCGCGCTGAATAACGAGGTGCAGGCACTAGCCGCAGAAATTGACCGTGTGGCGCAAAACTCCTCATTCAACGGCGTAAAACTGCTCGATGGCACCTTCACCGCGCAAAACTTCCAGGTAGGCGCAGGAGCTACCGCTGCAGACCAAGTGGCGATCACTTCGATTGCCAGTGCGCGTACCACGCTACTCGGCGGTGCAAATGCGACTTCCTCTGCAACGTTGACCAGCGGTGCCGTAGCCGGCACATTGACCGCCGGCGCCTTGACGCTGAACGGACAGCAAGTGGCCGCTTCGGTCGCCGGTTCGGCACCCGGTCAAAGCGCCGACAGTGCCTATCAGATCGCTGCCGCGATCAATCTTGTGTCCCCCCAATCCGGCGTCACCGCGGTGGCAAATGCACACAGCGTGGTCGGCGCAGCGGCAACCGCGTTCACTGCCATTGCCGCGAATACTTTCCAGATCAACGGCATTAACATCGGCACCGTCGCCGCTGGCGGCACCGCTCCCGGTCAAGGCGCCAACGTGGCTGCCGCAATCAATCTGGTGTCGACGCAAACCGGCGTAATCGCTTCAGCTGACGCCGCCACAGGCGCACTGACCCTGACCGCTGCAGATGGACGAGACATCATGATCGGCATGAGCGGCACTGCATCCACCACGGTTGCAGCCGCAGCCACGCTAAAAACCACTTTCCTGACCCAGACCGGTTTACTCTCGGCTAACGTCGGTGCACCAGGCACCAATGCAACAGCGATTGCTGCTGTAGCACCAGCTACACCGCTTGCAACGACGGGCACTATGACATTGGCCAGCGTCACTGCAAGTACAATAGCCGCAGGGCTCGTAACAGTAAATGGCACAGCCATGGGTGCAGTCTCCATTACCGGTGTGCCCGCTACCGATGCTACAGCACTGGCGGCAGCGATCAACGCAGCTTTGGTCGCTACAACCGGTGGTGCGGCCGTAAATGGTTCCGTTGCCGCCTCGGGTGCTGTAATTACCTTCACTACAGGCACTGGAGCAACGCCCTTAACCTTGGCCATAACTGGCACCGCAGCAGATGCAACTACGGCCGCCGCCAATAAAGCGGTTTTAGTGGCTCAAATGGGTATTGCTGCAGCCTCTCTTGGAGGCCAAGCAAGTGGCGGCCCTGTCGCCGGCACACCGGTTGACAATCACGGCACCATCACCCTGTCCAGCAACAATGCGGCCGGTATCGTCGTCAGCGGCGGAACGCCTGCCCTGGCTGGATTGACTGCAGGCACCACCGCTGCAGCGGGTGCCACCTTCTCATCCATCGCCAGCGTCGACATCACCACCGCCACCGGTGCACTGAACGCGCTGTCGGCAATCGATGGTGCGATCACCACCATCAACACCTCGCGTGCCGAACTGGGTGCCTATCAAAACCGTTTTGCGTCGATAGTCAGTAGCCTGCAGACAACAACGGAAAATCTGACTGCGTCGCGTAGCCGCATTCAGGATACTGACTTCGCCGCGGAAACTGCTTCCCTGTCGCGTAACCAGATTTTGCAACAGGCGGGTACTGCAATGTTGGCGCAAGCCAACCAGTTGCCCAGCCTGGTGTTGAATCTGTTGAAGTAAGCAGTTGAGTATTCAACCCCGGCCGGGCAACCGGTCGGGGTCTTGAGTTGAAGGAGAGGCAAAATGCTCATCCAAAATATGAATAGCAGCAATCAGGTCGCGGCGCCCCCGCCGAGCAGACCCGCCAGCGATGGCGCGCCTGCATCGGTCGTTGTTGCGACCAACGCACCGGTCGACGTCAAATTTGCCAAGCAAGTCGACACTGCGCCACCACCGCCGGCTGCAAAACCTGCCGCGGTTCAACCCACGAACATGGAATTGAAAAATCTGGTGGACGGCATCAACCGCGCATTGAAACAGGCAAACAAAAGTCTGGAGTTCAGCGTTGATAGCGACACAAAAAAAACAGTAGTCAAGTTGATAGACTCGGAATCGGGTGATGTAATACGCCAATTCCCAACCGACGAAATGCTGGCGTTATCCAAGGCTATCGGTCAACTGCAGGAGCAGTTGCAGCAAGCGGCGCTGGCAAAAACGCCAACACCGGGCACCCCTAGCCTGCTGGTTAAACAACAGGCCTAGGCTAACCGCAATCCATCATGGTTACCACAACCTCCTCAACTGCAGCAACCAGTCTGGACGTCAACAGTATCGTCACGCAGTTGATGACGGTGGAACAGCAACCGCTGACCAAACTCGATACCAAGGAAGCAAGCTATCAGGCAAAGCTTTCCGCCTATGGCACCATCAAGGGTGCGGTATCATCCTTTCAAACCGCACTGTCCGCACTAAACAGCAGCAGTTTTCAAGCCTATGCGGTAAGTTCGTCCGACAGCAGTTATGTGTCCGCCTCGGCGTTCAGCACCGCCGCACCGGGAACCTATGCCGTGAACGTGACCAGTCTGGCGAAATCACAAAGTCTGGTGGCTGCAGGAAAGACCAGCAGCACTGTCGCAATTGGCGCGGGCACCGCCACCACGATCTCGTTCGATTTCGGCACGATTTCCGGAGGCACACTCAACAATGGCATCTATAGCAACGCCAGCTTTACCACCAATGGCAACACTATTAGGACCATCACTGTCGATAGCGGCAACAATACGCTGCAGGGCATACGCGATGCGATCAATGCGGCCAACCTTGGTGTCTCGGCCAGCATCGTCAACGATGGTTCGGCCAACCCGTATCGGTTGGTGCTGAACTCCACCAGCACCGGTGCCAGCAACAGTCTGAAAATCACCTCCACCGGAGATGCTGCCATCGGCACCTTGCTGGATAACGACCCGGCGGGTACACAGCATTTGACCGAAACGGTTGCCGCCAGCAATGCGGTGCTGACAGTTAACGGCATTACCATCACCAAGGATTCAAATACGGTGAGCGATGCCATTCAGGGCGTGACGCTGAACCTAAACAAGCTAACCACCGCGCCGCTTACCCTGAACGTGACGCGCGACACCGGCACGGTGAGCAACGCGATATCGGGATTTGTGAAGGCGTACAACGACCTGAATACCACCCTCGCCAATCTGACTGCCTACAATGCCACCAGCAAGACCGGCGCGTTGCTGATCGGCGATGCGACGGTGCGCACGTTGCAATTTCAACTGCGCAACCAGTTGTCGAATTCGGTCAGCGGAACCAACACCTATTCCACCTTGTCCAGCATCGGTGTAACTTTCCAGAAGGATGGTTCACTGGCACTGGATGCGGGCAAGCTGAGCACGGCGATCGCGAACAATTTCAGCGACATCGGCACCCTGTTTACGTCGGCCGGCGGCTATGCAACCACGCTGGGCACCTGGACGAGCAACGTACTTGCCAGCAACGGGTCGCTGACCAGCGTGACCAATGGCATCAACAAAAACATCGACGACATCGGCAAACAGCGCACCGCACTGCAGGCCAGACTGGTAACCACAGAGGCGCGCTACCGGGCGCAGTTCACCGCGCTTGACCAGATGCTCACCAGCATGAACAACACACAGACATACATGACGCAACAGATAACCGCGATGCAAAACTGGAAGTTAAACTAAACCAAGGAAACTATCGTGAATACCCATACCGCAGCAAAAGCGTACGCAAAAGTCGGAGTCGAATCGGGCGTTGTTTCGGCGGATCCCCACAAACTGATTTCAATGTTGTTCCAGGGTGCGCTGCTGGCGATCGCCCGTGCCAAAAACGGCATCTTGCGCAAGGATATACCGGCCAAAGGTGCGGCCATTTCCAAGGCCATTGCCATCATCGGCGAAGGACTGAATGCCAGCCTGGACAAAAAAGTCGGCGGCGAACTGGCAGGAAACCTGTCGGCGTTGTACGCTTACATGACCGAGCGACTGGTTGACGCGAACCTGCGTAACGACATGGCCAAACTTGACGAAGTGGCGCGACTGCTAACCGAACTGAAAGACGCCTGGGAACAAATCAGGCCGAACACCGCACATACAGAACCGGCAACCCCCGGTCAGCCGCTGCCCAAACGATCATCGAACGATCAACTGGTTTATGGAAGAGTGTAATCACATGACCGCCAACCAAGTCATTGCCAACTACGAATCCCTGTCTGCGCTGACCGCGCAGATGCGCGAGGCTGCGGTGCAGGAGGATTGGGACCGGCTGGTCAGCATTGAAAAGCGCTGCAGCCAGCAGGTGGACGCGATGAAATCGGCTGACGCCGTGTCGGTTCTTGATGAGTCCGCGCGGCAGCGCAAGATTCAACTTATCAAAACAATATTGGCGGACGATGCCGCGATTCGCAATTGCACCGAAACCTGGATAGGACAATTGCAGCGCATCATGCAAAGCAGCCAACAGACTCGGCGGTTGCAGCAAGCATACGGCGCCTGACCGGCCCGGTCCGGGAAGGTTTGGAGTCGCCAGCCAACTTCCTTATTCTGATAGCTGACATCCATGCTACCCGCAAACCTGATCAGCGCGTTGCAGGCAATATCCGGCTCAGGAAAGCCCCTGATCTCGGCTTCGGCAGAGTCACCCAAAACACCGCTCAATCTCGAGCCCGGACAGCAGGTTCAGGCAGCTGTGCAGGCAAAAGTCAGCGAAGGGGTATACAAGGTGCAAATAGCCGGGCAAGCCATGCAGCTGCGCCTGCCCGGCAACGTCCAAAGCGGCGATGTGATCCGGTTGCAGGTGATTTCGCTCCGTCCCAGAATAACGTTCAGCATGGTCGCTTCCGCCAACCCGTTGTCGACACCGGAGCAGATCGGCTCCACGGCAAAACTGCTCGCCAATCTGGCCGAACAACCGCTGGAAAGACAAGCTGTCCAGCAAACCGGCAGCAAGGCGGTTTGGGAAGCTGAGCTGGTTGCCCCCGAACCGAAGCAACTTGCGGCAGCACTGAAAGAAACCCTGGGCAAGAGCGGCCTCTTCTATGAAGCGCATCAGGCGCAGTGGATTCGCGGCGAGCGCAACATCAACCAGTTGCTGCAGGAACCGCAAAACCTGCTGACTGGCAGACGCCCGGTTTCCGCGCAAAACAATCAGGCGTCGACTCCTGCATTCGCCAATGAAGGCAAGGCAACCCTTAACGCCGGCACCGATCAAGCCGTGAGGCATGCCGGCGAACTTCCACAGCCGGTTGCGCGGGAACTGTTGACCCTGGTACAGCAACAATTGCATACACTGGAGCACCATCATCTGGTCTGGCTCGGCCAGGTCTGGCCCGGCCAGCAGATGCAATGGGAAATTCAAGGGGAGCCGGAAAACCAGGTTCCGCTGGATGAGCAACGCCAATGGAGCACCGAGATCGAGCTTGCGCTGCCGCGGCTGGGCAATGTGCATGCACGACTGGTGTTCGCCCAAAACGGACTGCAGCTTACGCTCAAGGCTGCTGATCCCGCGACCATTGCTACATTCAACAAGGATATCGGGCAGCTCAGGAACAACTTGAGCGAGGCTGGCATTGCGCTGCATGCCGCAGTACTGGAAAATTCATGACAGCGAACAGGCTGACTCCGCAGCAAGTCGCAGTCGCCCTGACCTACGGGCAGAATCAGGCCGCCCCCAAGGTGGTCGCAAAAGGTCGCGGACTGATCGCCGAAGCGATCATCGAACGCGCCAAACAGCACGGAATCTTTGTTCATGAATCGGAAGACCTGGTTGGCCTGCTGATGAAAGTCGAGCTCGACGAGGAAATCCCGCCACAGCTTTACCTCGCCGTAGCGGAACTGCTCGCCTGGCTTTACCGCCTGGAACACGCTCCGCAGCGCTGAACCCGCACGCGAGCAAGCCACTGTTCCTGTTTTGGAACGATCCCGGTACAAAATCATTACCTCGCTATTCCCGCTATAAATGGTGACCGGATTTGTTATCATGGTCTTCCGTGAACCGCACCGACCAGACAATGGAACAGGATATCCCACTTAGAATTGAAATAATTTCCGAGCCGGAAGACAGCCGCTTGCGCATCGATTCTGCCAAGGAAGTTGAATTCGTGCTGCAGCAGATTGCAACCAGGAAGACGCGTGTCGCGCTCTATTATGATGAGTTGAACGACTTCCTGCTGACCACAGTGTTGGGTATAAACCGAACCGGTTTGTGGCTCGAACAAAGTCAGAACGAAGCCGAAAATGAACGCATCGCCAAAAGCGGCAAACTGGTGTTTGTCAGCTCGCAATTGAAGGTAAAAGTGCAATTCACGTCGCCCTTGGCGAGCAATGTGCTGTATCTGGGCATACCCGCCATTTTTCTGCCGTTTCCGCAAAGTCTCTACCGATTGCAGCGCCGTGAATATTTCAGACTGCTGGCCCCGGTAGTGGATCCGCTGCGTTGCGTGATAGCGGCGGCAGAAGTGCCTGCAGCAAATCAGTCGCTTGAATTTGTGATTATGGATATCAGCTGTGGCGGGGTCGGACTAACCTGCAAGGAAACCGGCACCGAGCTTACGCCGGGAATATCCTACCCAAGTTGCCAGATCGAGCTGCCGGAAGTCGGAACCATCAAAGGTCGACTCGATGTAAAGAACCTGGTGATATTGACATCTGCAACCGGTAAGACCGTGCATCGCGCGGGCTGCGAATTCAAGAACCTCGACGGGACTTCCGCGATTCTGTTGCAGAAATACATAACCCAGGTTCAGCGGCTCAGAGAGTAATTCGGGTCGCGCAGCAATAGCGCCTTGAGCGGTTTTCTGGCGTGCGACTTACGCCACATGCCGGGAATTCACACCTGCATGTTCATGATGTCGTTGTAGGCCTGAATGAACTTGTTACGCACCTGTATCGTGGCCTGAAAATTGATACTGGCCTTTTGCATTGCAATCATCGTGTCACTCAAACTAACGCGATCGTCGCCCAGCACAAAGGCATTCTGCATTTGCTCCGATTTTGCCTGAGTTTGTGCAACGCCATCCAACGTCGATTTCAGCACCGCGGAAAAGTCGACTTTTCCGCTTTGCGCGACCTGGGCGGGCTCACGCATTCCGGCCGCCGCCGCAGCAATACGCATTTGCGCCAACAAGTTATCTATTGCCGGGGTATTCATTCTGTGCCTCCTGACGGCTAATTCCTGAAACAAAACTTGCCTGTTTTGCAGACAGGTGCACAATAGCCAATGAGGCGCGCATTTCATCCGCGGAACAGCCGAGGGTTTGTCCCTTTGTTCGGCTTTTAATAATGCAAATCGCATCTGATAATGCGCACAATACCCCAGTGGCTTTTCGGCATCGTATAAATTCCAATGGCTGACCAGGAAACCAAGGCAACAAATCAGTTCAACCAGCTCCCGCTCCAGCAAAAGCTGCTGCTGGCGGCGGTCGCGGCGGCACTGCTGGCACTATTCACGGGACTGTGGATGTGGGGCCAGACACCCGACTACCGCGTGCTTTACGGCAATTTGACCGACCGCGACGGCGGCGCCATCATCGAATCCCTGCAGCAAATGAACATCCCCTACAAATTCGCCGACGGTGGCGGCGCCCTGATGGTTCCGTCCAATCAGGTTTACGAAGCGCGTCTCAAACTGGCTTCTCAGGGGCTGCCCAAGGGAGGATCGGTCGGCTTCGAATTGATGGAAAATCAGCGCTTCGGCATCACCCAGTTCGCGGAGCAGGTCAACTACCAGCGCGCGCTGGAAGGTGAACTTGCGCGTTCGGTGCAAAGCATCGGCGCGGTCGCCGGTGCGCGCGTTCATCTGGCCATCCCGAAACCGAGCGTATTCATCAAGGAGCAACAGAAACCCAGCGCATCTGTCGTGCTCAGTCTGCAGGGCGGGCGTTTACTGGACGCTTCCCAGGTCAGCGCCATCGTGCACCTGATTTCCAGCAGCGTGCCGGATTTACCCGCCAAGAATGTAACCGTGGTGGACCAGAACGGTACGCTATTGAGCGCCAGCCACGACGGTACGCCGGAGGGCGGACTGGATGCCAACCAACTCAAGTATATACACGAGGTCGAGCAGAGTTATGTGACGCGCATCGAAGGGCTGCTGTCACCATTGTTGGGCCCGAATAATGTGCGCGCCCAGGTTTCTGCAGATATCGATTTTTCACGCACCGAACAAACCTCCGAGGTATTCAAGCCCAATCAACCGCCTAACCAGAGCGCGGTGCGCAGCCAACAGAGCAGCGAAGCATTATCCGGCAGCGGAAACACCGCCGGTGGCGTTCCGGGCGCACTGACCAATCAACCCCCGGTCCCGGCTACTGCACCGATCGTCAGCGGTCCCGGCGCACCGGGTAATTCGCCAACGGCCAACCTGACCAACACTCAAAAAGAATCCACCGTGAACTACGAGGTGGATCGCACCATCAGTCACACTGTGCTCCCGGTGGGCGTGATCAAGCGTATGTCGGTTGCGGTACTGCTGAACGGCAATCGCAAGACCACCGACGCAAAAGGGAAGCCCGTCAGCAGCCCACTGAGTGATGCCGAAAAAGAACAGATCAGCAACCTGGTGCGCGATGCGATGGGATTCAACCAGAATCGCGGCGACACCCTGAATGTCCAGGTCGCGGCCTTCAGCGAGAACAAGGAAGTTGTCGAAGAAATCCCGTTCTGGAAACAACCGGACATGATAGAACTGGCGAAAAACCTGCTCAAATATGCTTTGATCCTGGGCATCCTGTTGTTCGTGATTTTTCGCGTCATCAGGCCGGCTTTTAACAGCCTGCTTTCACCGCCCGCAAACGCAGGCGAACATGCGGCTGCGCCCGCAGAAGGTGCTGCTGGCGCGGCACCAAACGAAGCTTATACGCCCGCGGTTGCACCCTACGAACAGAACTTGCTTATCGCCAGACAGATCGCCCAGCAGGAGCCTAAAATTGTTGCCAGCGTAATCAAGGATTGGGTAAACAAGAATGAGTGATGGGGTCGAGAAAAGCGCGATTTTTCTGATGACACTCGGTGAAAACGACGCTGCCGAGGTGCTTAAGCATCTCGAACCAAAAGAAGTTCAGCGAATCAGCACGGCAATGATCGGACTGAAGAATCTCAACCGCGAGCAGATTTCCCTGGTATTCCACGACTTCATTCAGACTGCGGGAGAAAAAACCACCATAGGCATGGATTCCAACGACTACATCCGCAATATGCTCAACAAGGCGCTGGGTGATGACAAGGCTGCCGGCTTGCTGGATCGGATCATGCATAACAGCGACACTACCGGCATCGAGAGCCTGAAATGGATGGATCCCGGCGCGGTTGCGGAAATGATCAGCAACGAGCATCCGCAAATCATTGCGACCATACTGGTTCATCTGGAACCGGATCAGGCTGCCGGAATACTCAAGATGCTAACGGAGCGTACCCGCAATGACGTGCTGCTGCGCATCTCCACGCTGGACAGCGTACAACCGGTCGCGCTGCGCGCCCTGGATGATGTGCTCGGCAAACTGATGTCGGGAGGTGGTACCGGCAAGAAGAGTCTGCATGGGGGAGTCGGCGCAGCCGCGGAAATACTCAATTACATGGGAGGTACGCTGGAGGCCGAGATGATGGAAAATGTGCGCAGTTTCGATCCCGATCTAGCGCAAAAAATCGAAGACAAGATGTTCGTGTTCGAAAATATTCTGGAGATCGACGACCGCGGCATACAACTGATCATCCGCGAAATTCAATCCGAATCGCTGATCATCGCACTGAAAGGTTCCAACGAGGAACTGCGCGAGAAGATATTCAAGAACATGTCGCAGCGCGCCGCCGAAATGATGCGCGAAGATCTCGAATCAAAAGGGCCGGTCAGGCTCAGCGATGTCGAATCCAACCAGAAGGAAATCCTCAAGACCGTGCGCCGCCTGTCGGATGAGGGTCAGATTTCATTAGGCGGCAAGGGAGACGAAGACGCCTATGTCTGATCCGCTCAAACCGCAAACCGGGGAAAACATCTTTGGCCGATCGCTACCGCGCTCGGCTTCAAGTCGCGATGGACTAATCCCCAAGGAGCAAATGACCGCATTCGAACGTTGGGAACTTGCGTCATTCGACAACCATCCGGGCAACAGATATCTCGGCAAAGACAAGCCCGGGGCCGACGCTGACGCGCAGCGCCGTCAACTGTTGCTGCAAAATATCGAAACGGACTATGCAAGAAAGATTGAAGAAGGTTACGCCAGGGGAATGCAGCAGGCACAGGCAGATATCGGCAACATCCATTCCCTTATGCAAAATCTGCAAACCGGACTCAATCAGGTTGATCAGCAGGTAGCGCAATCCCTGCTGGAACTGTCTCTGGAAGTGGCACGCCAGATGGTACGGGAGTCATTGCAACTAAAACCGGAAATCATCCTGAAAGTTGTCAGCGATGCGATCGCCAGCTTGCCGCACCTGAATCAGAACGCACATTTGATTCTGCATCCGGATGATGCAGAACTGGTACGCACGCAAATGGGCGAGCAACTGGCGCACACCAACTGGCGGATTTTCACTGATCCCAATCTGCATCGGGGTGGTTGCCGAATTGAAACTGCGCACAGCAACATCGACGCAGCGGTCGAGACGCGCTGGCGTCACATCGTCGATGCGATCGGACAGGACACGTCATGGTTGAAATGAGAAATTCTCACTGCGTGCACTGGCAGGACTTTCTCGATGCGGGACGCGAATATGTCGAAGACTGCAACCCGATGCCACCGAGCGGTCACCTGACCAAAGTAACCGGCCTGGTGATGGAAGCGGTGGGTTTACAAGTCCCGGTAGGCAGCACCTGTGCAATTACGCTGCCACACAGTGTAATCGAGGCCGAAGTTGTCGGGTTTTCCGGCGAAAAACTGTTCTTGATGCCTGAAAACGACGTATATGGTCTGGTTCCCGGTGCCCGCGTGATGCCTGTCGAACCGGTACATACGCTGGACGTGGGAAGCAAACGCGGTTTGCTTCGCCGCCGCATCGCCGATCGCGCCAAGCAGATGCCGGTGGGCAATCACTTGCTTGGCCGGGTGCTCGACGGTACCGGTAAACCGCTTGACCAGCTCGGTCCTCTCCCGGACTCCGACACCGCACCGCTCCAAAGCCGTCCGATTAATCCTCTTGAACGCGCCACTATTGATACGCCACTCGATGTCGGCGTGCGCGCAATCAACAGCATGCTCTCGGTAGGACGCGGCCAGCGGATGGGATTGTTTTCCGGCAGCGGTCTTGGCAAGAGCGTCCTGCTCGGCATGATGGCACGTTATACCAGCGCCGACGTAACCATCGTCGGGCTGATCGGCGAGCGCGGTCGTGAAGTAAAGGAATTCATCAACGACATCCTCGGCAAGGAAGGATTGGCAAGATCCGTCGTGGTCGCAACGCCTGCCGACACGTCACCATTGATGCGCCTGCAAGGTGCCGCCTATGCGACCACGATCGCCGAATATTTCCGTGATCAAGGCAAGAACGTGCTACTGATCATGGATTCGCTGACTCGCTACGCCATGGCTCAGCGCGAGATCGCGCTGGCAGTTGGTGAACCTCCGGCAACCAAAGGTTATCCTCCGTCTGTGTTTGCCAAGATACCAAAATTGGTTGAACGCGCCGGCAACGGCACTGACGGTAGCGGATCGATCACTGCCTTCTATACCGTGCTCGCCGAGGGTGACGACCAGCAGGATCCGATAGCTGACAGTGCGCGGGCGATACTCGATGGTCACATAGTGTTGTCGAGGAGACTGGTCGAACAGGGTCATTATCCTGCCATCGATATCGAAGCATCGATCAGTCGCGTGATGACTCATCTATCGACGCCGGAACATATGGTCTTGGTGCAACGCTTCAAACATTTATATACGCACTATCAGCGCAACCGCGATTTGATCAGTGTAGGCGCCTATGTCGGCGGCAGCGACCCGCTGCTTGATGAAGCGATCAGACTTTACCCGAGGATGGAACTGTTCCTGAAGCAGAACATGTTCCAGCGTGAACCGTATAGATCCAGCATTGAGCAGCTAGCCGCGCTGTTTGAACAGGTATAAGATCGCGGGCAGACATGGATAAGCACTTCAAATTGCAGCCGTTACTGAACCTTTCCAGGCAGCAAAACGATGCGGCCACGCGCAAACTGGGCATGCTGAATCGCAAGGAGCTTGATGCGCAAACCAAACTGGACATGCTAAAGCAGTACCGGACCGAGTATCAGACGCGCTTGCAGGCAGCCACTTTGCAGGGGATGGATCCGGTGGAATTGCGCAACTTCCAGGAGTTTATCAACAAGCTGGACTCGGCCATCGAACAGCAATTCAAGGCGGTCGCGGTAAGCAAGGATTACACCAAACGTGGCCGCACCGAATTCGATACCACCCGACGCAAGTTGAAATCCTTTGACACATTGCAGCAGCGCCATATTGCCGAGCAAAAGGTACTCGGAGAAAAAGCCGAACAAAAAGCTCAGGACGAAATAACCAGCAGACTGGCCGCGTACAAGCAGCACGACAACAGTGACCAGGATAATTAGGGAGAAATTCAATGTCCAACCTGCCTATTACCTCCAATGCATCTCAACCAGGCAACCCCGGCAATGCTTTGCAGGCTGGCAACTCGGTTGATGAAAATAATAGCCGGCGATACCCGGCGCGTGGCGTTGGCGCTGGCTCCGACGCACAATCGGCATCCACTGCAAAGTCCAACATAGGGGACAGCAGCGCGACCAATCCCGAATCGTTCGCAGACCTGTTGAACCGGCAATTCGTAATCTCGGATAGCCTTACGCCGGTCACGAATCCGATTGTGGCAGACGGAAATTCCATTGCAAGCGGTGGGGCGAAAACTGCCAAAGAATTTCAACAATGCGATTTGCCAGCGTCGGCCACACCAGTTGATGCGAGCGGGATGCTCGCCGGCATGATGCAGAACTTCACCTCCGCGCAGCAAAAACCTTCATCGGTTGGCGAGATTCAAGACAAGACGCCGCGTGGAAAAACAACCGGCAAAGTTGGCCGGGAGATGCAAGATGCCGCACCGGGTGAGGTAAAAAAGATTCCGGTTTTGACATCGACTGAAATTGCACGGACCAACATCGCGGCACCCGGAGAAGTAGCCGACAACATGCGCGTAACGGGACCCCAAACCGCACTTGTTAGCCCTACCGGCGATCAGAATATAAGATCGCTGCAAGTTACCGCCCGAGGAAAACCCGGACCAGTTAACGGAACGCGGAATCAGCAAATCTTGCCGGGTAACCTGCCGCAAACTTCGGACAAAGTAAGCAACCATGAAATTGCCTCGCGTCGCGTCGACGCACAGCCCGCCGTGGTAATCCCGGGCACTGCAACACCCACAAATGACTTGGTCGCAAATTTGGAATATGCAGATAAAGTCGTCAATCTCATGTTTGCAAAATCCGGATCGGCGTCGGCAAATCCGATTCAGGCTGCGGCTGCGGCTATTGTTACCAGCGCAAATCAAAATCCATTGCCGGTTACGCTCAGTATTGCCGCCCCGTTCGGCAGTCGCGACTGGTCAATGGAACTGGCGCAAAAGATTACCTGGATGGGCGACCAAAAGCATCAGGTCGCCGAATTGCACCTAAATCCGCCGGATCTCGGTCCTCTGGATGTGGTGCTGAAGATTTCAGGGAATCAGGCGACTGCAACATTCACATCATCCCACAGCGCGGTCCGTGATGCCGTTGAAAACGCAATTCCAAAATTGCGCGATATGCTGGCAGACAACGGCATCATGTTGGGCAACGCCAGTGTCAGTGATCAAGCGCCTCAGCATGGTCGCGGCGACGGACCAATGAACCAGGGACTGGATTCGAATCCCATGGCAGACATGCGGAGCTCTACCGCGTTGTTGCCGGAAGCTACCGCTTCCAGTACAACGAATGCACCAGCAAGGCGACACAACGGCCTGGTCGATACCTTTGCTTAACAAGCTTGTGGTGCACCGTTTGCCGGTCGGGAATTAAACAACACGATTGCTCTGATCTACACTATTCGTTCATCTGGCTTCACTGCGCACCTCAATCGTCATCGAAAGCCCAAGTTAGCGGGGAATTACAGCTTTAATCGAGTTATCATTCGCTCTGGTAATTATTCATAATTCAATTAATAGAAAAGGAAGGCAACCATGGCCAAAGCCGCGAAGCCTGCGCAGGCAACTGATGCGCCAGCACCACCGAAAAAGAGCAAAATGAAACTCATCATCATCGTGGCCGTCGTGGTAGTGGCATTGGGTGGTGGGGCAGCAGCGTTTTTCCTGTTAAAACCGGCGCATCCGCCCGGAATTGAAAAGCCGGAACACGAAGCTGTGGTTGAAAAGCCCGCGGTCTACGTGGAACTGGGCACGTTTACCGCAAACCTGGTTCACGAAGAAGGTGACCGTTATCTTCAGACCTCTATCTCGCTCAAGGTTACCAATCCGGAGTTGACGGAAAAAATCAAGGCCGCCAATCCCGAGATTTTGCATCGCGTAAATATGCTGCTGCAGAGTAAACGCCCATCCGAACTTGCCACCTATGAAGGAAAGCAGAAGCTGGGCGACCAAATCAAGGCCCAAGTTGAATACATACTCGGCCTGCGCAAAGGTGAGCCGATTATCAGCGAGGTACCGAACGGCAGCGAACCGGTCACGGTGCATGTGGTTAAAACTGAGATCGCTGAAGTACTGTTTACCTCGTTCATCGTCCAGTAGCCGATAGCGAAGACCAGTCATGAGCGAGTTTCTTTCACAGGACGAAGTAGACTCTTTGCTCAAGGGCGTAACCGGGGAGAGCGACGATGCCCCGGACGAGTCCGAATCCGAAAGCACCCGCCCGTATAACCTTGCTTCACAGGAACGCATCGTGCGTGGGCGCATGCCCACGATGGAAATTATCAATGAGCGGTTCGCGCGCCTGTTCCGCATTGGCCTGTTCAACTTCATCCGTCGCACCCCTGAAATCTCGGTCAGCCCGGTGAAGGTACTCAAATTCGGCGAATTCATCCGCAACCTGCACGTTCCTACTAACCTGAACCTGATACAGGCCAAGCCACTGCGAGGCACTGCACTGTTCATTTTCGACCCCAATCTGGTATTCATGGTGGTCGACAACATGTTCGGCGGAGATGGGCGCTTCCATACGCGTGTTGAAGGTCGGGAGTTTACCCAGACTGAACACCGCATCATTCAGAAAATGCTCGAAGTGGTATTCGAGACTTACGGAAAATCCTGGGAATCCGTCAATCCGTTGAAATTCGAATTCGTTCGTTCGGAAATGAACCCACAGTTCGCAAATATTGCAACGCCTAACGAAGTTGTTATCGTTTCAACTTTCGAAATCGAACTGGGCGGAACAGGTGGTGCGTTCCACGTTTGCATGCCGTATTCCATGCTCGAGCCGGTCAAGGAGTTGCTCTACAGCACGATGCAGGGCGACCATCTGACCGTTGATCAGCGCTGGTTTCAACTGCTTTCACGGCAAGTGCAGTCCGCCAGCATTGAACTGGTGGCAACACTTGGACATGCAGAAATGAAACTGGAGCAGGTTCTGAAGATGCGTATTGGAGACATCATTCCATTGGACGTTGACGAGTCCATCATTGCTTCGGTTGACGATGTGCCGGTAATGGAATGCAAGTACGGCACATCCAACCAACAGTACGCCCTGATGGTAAACAAACTGCTTGCGTCTAGCGAAGGAGAAGGTCATGGTTGACGATTCCACAACAACTGAAGAAGCAATTTCGGCGGACGACTGGGGCGCGGCGATGGCCGAGCAGGACAGTAGCACCGCAGCACCGCCGGAACCTGCCAAGGCAGCGGTATTCGAAAAATTCGCGCCGGGTAGCAACGCGTCCGCACCGAACGACCTTGACATGATTCTGGACATCCCGGTGCAACTCACGGTTGAACTGGGACGCACCAAGATGCCCATCCGAAACCTTCTGCAACTGGCCCAGGGGTCTGTTGTTGAACTGTCCAGTATGGCCGGCGAGCCTCTGGACGTCATGATAAACGGCTTCCTGATCGCACAGGGCGAAGTCGTGGTGGTCAACGACAAGCTTGGCATACGCTTAACGGACATCATCACGCCGTCCGAACGATTGCGCCGCCTGAACAAATGACGCCAAGAGCAGCGACCGCCGGAATCACACAGGCTGCGAAATTTGTACCCGTTCCCAGTCGTTCCAAATTTTTGCTTTCGTTTTTTCATCTGAAATTTCTGGCACTGTCGATCGCTATTTTTCAAACGCTTCCCGCAGCTGCGGCAGACCTCGCGCGGCCCGCATACGCACCGCCGCCAACAGTTGTTACTACCGGCAGCGTCGTACAAATTGTCATCAGTCTGGTGCTGGTGCTGGCTGCTATTGTTGCGGTCGCCTGGGTGCTCAAGCGCATGAACGTGGCCCGGCAAGGAACCGCGAATCTGCTCAAAGTGATAGGCGGCGTATCCGTGGGACAGCGCGAGCGCGTAGTGCTGGTGGAAGTGTTGGATTCCTGGTTGGTTGTTGGAGTAGGCCCGGGTCAGATACGTACACTGCATGTACTGGAAAAACCGGCTGACAGCGATTTGACCAGCAATACCCCAACTGGTAATCAACAACCCTCGAACAACAAGTTTTCTGCCTTGCTCGCCACCGTGCTAAGCCAGCAACCCGGAAACCGGAAGCATGATGCGCCGTAATGTCACATTACTGATCTTCTCGCTGCTGGCGTTGGGTATCACTCCGGCAGCATGGGCAGAGATCGGGCTGCCGGTATTGACCAGCACACCAGCTCTCGGCGGGGGACAGACTTACAGCCTGAGTTTGCAAATGCTGTTGCTGCTCACCGGGCTGAGTTTCCTGCCGGCGATACTGCTGATGATGACCGGCTTCACTCGCATCATCATCGTATTGAGCCTGTTGCGTTCGGCACTCGGTACGCCATCTTCTCCCCCCAATCAGGTATTGATCGGCCTCGCGCTTTTCCTGACGTTCTTTGTAATGTCGCCGGTATTCGACAAAATATACACCGATGCGTATCTGCCCTACAGCGAAAACAAATTGAATATGCAGCAGGCAGTCGAAAAGGGGAGCGTGCCGCTCAGAACCTTCATGCTACGTCAGACCCGTCAGGCGGACCTTGCCTTGTTTGTAAAAATAGCCAATAGCGAACCGTTGCAGAGTGCAGACGAAGTGCCGATGCGCATTCTGGTGCCCGCCTATGTAACCAGCGAATTGAAAACCGCGTTCCAGATCGGCTTCGTGGTGTTCATCCCGTTCCTGATCATCGACATGGTAGTGGCGAGCGTATTGATGTCCATGGGTATGATGATGGTGTCGCCGGCAATTATTTCGCTGCCCTTCAAAATCATGCTATTCGTGTTGGCCGATGGTTGGAACCTGATCATCGGTTCGTTGACGCAAAGTTTCTATACCTGAAAAACGGGGGGATTTTCATGACGCCAGAAGCGGTAATGACAATCGGAGAACAAGCCGTCGAAATGGTGCTGATGATTTCCGCCCCGATGCTCCTCAGCGCCCTGTTAATTGGTCTGGTCGTAAGCATTTTTCAGGCAGCCACACAGATTAATGAAATGACGCTGACATTCATTCCAAAGCTGCTGGGTATTTTTCTGGCAATAATAGTTACCGGGCCTTGGATGGTGAACACGATGGTCGATTATATCCAGCGGCTGTTCAGCAATATTCCGTGGATGATAGGTTGACTCGAAATGTCGGCGATCAAGAAGCTGCCGCTCAAGTCGACTTCCTGCAACACGATTGGTATACGATGCGGTAAGGCAAGTTGCCAAGACCGATACAGCGCGCCGTTAACCGAAAGCCTGAGATGATCAGCTTCACCAGCGCCCAGCTGGACACTTGGCTTGCCACCCTGTTATTTCCGCTGATAAGAATTGTTGCAATGATTTCCACCTCACCGGTTATCGGCAACAAGCAAGTTCCTGCGAGGGTAAAAATCGGGCTGTCCGCGCTGCTCGCAATCATTATTGCGCCAACGTTGGAATCCGTGCCGCAAGTTTCTCTCGGATCAGCGCAAGGCCTGCTGATCATTCTGCAGCAGATTGTAATCGGCGTCGCCATGGGATTTACGATGCGCCTGATTTTTTCGGCAGTAGAGATGGCCGGTGAACTGGCCGGTTTGCAGATGGGATTGGGATTTGCGAGCTTTTACGATCCGCTGAATGCGTCCTTCACGCCGATTATTGCGCGTTGGCTGGGCATGGTTGCGGCGCTGGCATTTCTCGCGTTGAATGGTCACCTGCTGATGATTTCCGCGTTAGCAGAAAGCTTCAGTATCCTTCCAATCGGCACCATGATGCGCTGGGAAGGATTTCATGCTGTGGTCGTGTGGGGTGGCAGCATTTTTGCTTATGCGCTGCAGATTTCCCTGCCGGTTCTGGCAGCACTATTGACCACCAATATCGCCCTGGGAATACTCACCCGCGCGGCACCTCAACTCAACTTATTTGCGGTAGGGTTCCCAATCACGCTGGCAATCGGATTTTTTGTGCTGGCATTGTCCATGCCCTCGTTTGCACCGATGCTGGACAGGCTAACTCAAGAGGGACTGGGCACCATGCTCAGTGTTGTGAGTCCTGCTCAAAGATAATTGAACATTGAAAGTCCGGCAACTTTTACGAAGGACTGTTGGGCGGCCTGCAACAGCATGTTCTGTTGCGCCAGTTCGCTGGCCGCCTTGTTGTAATCGACATCCTGCAGCGAAGAAAGTGTCTGTTTGAACTGCAAGCTCAGATTGTCGCCCGTCGCTTGCAAGCTATCAATTTGACTGAGACGCAATCCCAGCGATGACCGGGTATTCAGTACATTATTCAGCGCATTGTCGAGGTTATTGAGGCCTCGCGAAACGCTGTTGGCCAAATTCGCGCCAACCACCGGGGCATTCAGCGCAGCAACCAAATCAGAAATTGTTTTGAATACACTCTCGTTGATACTCGGCGTAACGGTAAAGCTGTCTCCGCTGAGAGGGACGCCACTGACGTCGACTTGCATCCCGTCAAAGCTTATTGCCTGGCCGCTGACGTAGGGTTGCGCCGTCAATACTGGAGTACCTGTGGTGGTATTCGTAACATCATAGGTGGTGACCCCTGCAACGACGCTGAAATTGATGCTGTAATCATTGCTTGTGAGCAAGGAGGGATTGGTCACGCTTCCCCTGCTGATGACCCCGGCTCCGACGTTTATCCCGGCAGCCTGCGTAACAAATGTGCCATTGCCATTTTTGATGCGCATAAAAATGTCCGCGCCTGAATCGCTTGCAGCCATCTGTATTGAAGTATCGACTTGCATATTGCGCTGCCCGTCGTCACCAAAGTAGCTGACTCCGGCAGGCGTGTTCACAAAGGGTTGGGTTCTGGACTGAAAGCCTGAATACAGGTAATTTCCAGTCCCGTCGGTGCTGTTCGCCACACCCAGCAGTTCTTGCAATTTGCTGCTGATTTCCACAGCATAGGTGCTGCGGTCAGAAGTCGTGAGCATACTTTGCCCTGCAGCTATCACCGCGGTTCTGATGTCCTGCAGTATGGAGGTTACACCTTGCAATGTCCCCTCGGACATCGACAGCGCGTTGGTCGTTGCCACGCGATTTGCAGCATACTGGGTATTGCTCGCATCCGACTGACTAACGGCCAATGCTGCGGCAGCTGCAACCGGATCGTCGGCTGCCGTCAAAATTCTGCGGCCGCTGGTAATCTGCTGCTGGGTATGAAACAGTTTGGACTGCTGCTGATTCAGCGCTGCCACATTGCTATCAAAAATGGTATTCGAACTGATACGCATCTCACACCTACTTTCCCAAAGACAACAACGTATCAAACAACGTGCTGGCAATCTGCATCGCGCGCGCGGAGGCCTGGTATGCCTGTTGATACCTCAATAAATTTGCCGCCTCTTCATCCAGATTCACACCGGAAATGGCCTGCTGGGCGGCTACGGATTGTGCCACCATACTGTCTTGCGCCTGGCTGGTCACGGCCAACTCGTGCGTCTTGGCACCGATTTCCCCGATCAGCTGGCCGTAGGCGGCCTGCAAACTGGTAGTGCCGTTAGCCAGCAGATTTTGTGTTTGCAACGTCGCCATCAACAGCGCGTTGCGGTTGTCACCCGCAGCATTGCTGTTGGCCGATATGGCGAATGCGTCACCCGCCACTTGATTGCCACTAATCCGTGCCGTCCAGCCGTTAAAACTCAACGATGCTCCGGCTGCTGGGTCATACAGTACGCCAGGTGGCGCAACCAGAGTCGCTCCCGCGGTATTGTCAACCACGGTATAGTGAGTCGCGTCGACAAATGTCACCGTTACGTTGTTCTGCAGGCTTGCATTCGGTGGCGGTGGTACATCTACCGACCCACTGGATATTTTTCCCGTGCCGAGATTGGTAAGCGCCGCAGCGGCGCGAATCGGTGCAGCCGCGGCAATTTTTGCCGGATCATTTGTTAAAACGGAAAAATTACTTGCCGCATTGACAAAGGGACGAATCACGAAGCTGTCACCTGGCAACATCGAGCCGGATACCAGATTTACGGTAATACCATCCACCGTTTGAGGGAATGTGCCGCTCAGGCTGGTTACCGAGTTGTCAGACAAACGCACCATCGAATACCCGCTCGCATCACGCCTGAGCCTGTAGTTACTGGTGGTCAGCGCAGAAACGTCAGTTATTGAGGCAGTTACGTTGGCCGTCCCGGTATTGCTGGCACCGAAACTCACCACCGGGGCCGCCTCATTGAAAAGGTTGCCACCCAAAACACCATTCAGATCCTGCCCCAACTGGTTCTGCTGATTGACACTATTGGCAATGCCCAGTGCCAATCTACCCAACGCATTCCTGGTTGGTTCCAGACTCTGGTCGCGAAACGCAAGATACGCGCCGAGGCTTCCACCCTGCAAACTGCTTTGCTGCAGGGGGACCAATTGATTTCCGTTCTTGTATGCTATATCGACACGACTCGAATCGGTAGCCGACTGAATCACCCGCAACGACATGGCTTGCTCACCCAGCACCAGCACTTGCCCATTGCCGATGAACACGTTCTGCGTACCGTCCGATTCCTGCTGCACACTGACCTTGATTTCCTTGTTCAACTGGCTGATAAGTTGATCGCGCTGATCGATCAGATCATTCGGCAGTTGCCCCTGACTGGTGGCAGCGGTGGCGCGCTTGATCGTGGCATTCAGCGCGGCGATTTGCTGCGCGTAAGCATTGATGTTGTTGACGCTGCCACTAATCTGGCCGTTCAGCGAATCCGAAATATCGGACAATCTCTGATCAATCGCCTGAAAGCGGTTCGCAACAAATTGCGCGCTACCGAGCAGGGTTTGTCGCGCAGGTATCGATTCGGGGGCATTCGCAACCCCGTTCAATGCACTGAAAAACTCCTGAATCGCCGGAGATGCACCCGCGACAGGATCAGCAACCATATTGTCGATTTGCTGTAGCGTAGTGTAATAGGTACTCAAATAGCTGGCTTGACTCTGTTCCTGCAACACCTGCGTATTGAGGAATTGATCGTAAATTCTTCTCACCCCGACCACATCCACACCCTGACCGAGAAATGACGAGCCCATCGGTTCCGGTATGCGCGACCCCAGCATAACCTCCTGCCTTGTATAACCGGGTGTATTGGCGTTGGCGATATTGTGCTCGGTGGTAACCATGCCCATCTGGGCTGCGTTCATTCCGCTGATTCCCGAGGTAAACAAGTTGATTGCCATGAAATTTCCTTCTGTGGCCCGGACAAGGGCATATGCCTGTTATCGGCAAAAACGCGCAATAGCTTAGGAAAACTTGGGTAGCACCGCAGCCAGACACATAACCATATGTTATATATCAGGATTAATACTCATTAATCCCGATGTGTCAAATATCCCAATAGCTCATGCCATCAAGCAGCATTGTTCACGATACCACTGGTGATTGCCAGCACACGAGCGAGCTTGTCAGCATAGTGCGGATCGGTCGCATACCCGGCACTCTGCACGGAACGCGCGATTGCACCGGCATCATCACCTGGTTGCTGCAACACTTCAGCATAGCGGGGATTATTGGCGATCAGACGGGCGTAATCCTCAAATGCCTGCGCATAGGATGAGTAGGCGCGAAACTTTTCCGTGCGCTGGCTCGCAACGCCATTTTGATATTCTGTCGTGAGCACTTCGGCGGTTTTCCCTTGCCAGCCGGCGCCGGCCTTGATACCAAAGACGTTATAGCTGTTACTGCCGTCAGCCATGCGAATTTCGCGCTTACCCCATCCGCTTTCCAGCGCGGCTTGACCCAGCATCAAATTGTGCGGCACACCGCTGGTTTTACTGGCCTTCATTGCATGCGGCAACATGCGATTGACAAAGTCCTGCTGGTTAGCCCCGCTCTTTGCTGGCACCGCAACACTAGTGGTGGACTCTATCGAGTTGCTTTGCGTTCGGCTCAATTGCCTGACCATGATGTCCGCAAGACCAACACCGCGACTGGACATGCTTTGCGCCAGCTGCTGATCCAGCATTCCGGTAAACAGCTTGGTTTGCTCGTTGTCGAACATGCCGTCCTGCGGGGTCGCCTCACGCATGCTTTTCATGACCATATTGAGGAACACCGACTCGAATTGCTGTGCTGCCGATTTTAGCGCCTGATCGGGCGACTGCTTCGCCTGTGCACGCAACAGCGCGAGCGCCTGCGTGTCGAGCACCAGTTTCGATGAAATATCCAATGGCGAGGCCATCTAGATTATCTCCAGCTCCGCGCGCAAGGCACCCGCCGACTTCATTGCCTGCAGTATCGCCAGCAGATCCTGAGGAGTGGCGCCTATCGCGTTGAGTGCCTTGACCACTTCGCTCAGCGACACGCCCTTAGGCAACTGCACAATGCCGCCTTTGTCCGCTTTTATATCGATGGTGGTGGCGTTGGTCGTTACCGTCTGACCCTGCGCAAGCGGGTTGGGTTGACTGACGTCACTGGCGGTATTGATCACCACGGTGAGATTTCCGTGCGACACGGCGCAGGTATTCAGCGTGACGGCCTGGTTCATCACTACCGAACCGGTGCGCGCATTGATGATCACGCGCGCATTTCCCTGCGCGGGATCCACGTCCAGATTTTCAACTTTGGAAATGAACGCCACGCGTTCATTTCCCGCCGGTGCGCGCACTTGTATCAGGCGACCATCCAGCGCAGCCGCCAGGTCCGGCCCGATCTGACTATTGATGACTTCGACTATGCGCGCCGCTGTGGTGAAATCCGAGGTATTCAATTCCAGATGAATGAAATCACCCTGTCCCAACAACGTGGGCACCGCACGTTCCACCGTCGCCCCTTCCGGTACGCGTCCGACACTCAAGTGGTTGACCTGCACCGACGCACCTCCCGATGAAGCGCCCACACCACCGACCAGCACATTCCCCTGCGCGATCGCATACACCTGACCGTCCGCGCCTTTCAACGGCGTCATCAACAAGGTCCCACCACGCAGACTCTTCGCATTGCCTATCGAAGAAGCAGTCACGTCTATGGTCTGTCCGGGCTTGGAAAATGGCGGCAAGGTCGCGGTAACCATCACTGCCGCAACGTTCTTCAGTTGCAGACTGGTTCCCTGTGGCAAATTCACGCCCATCTGCGACAGCATGCTGATGATGCTCTGTACGGTGAACGGTGTTTGTGTGGTTTGATCGCCGCTACCATCCAGTCCGACGACGATCCCGTAGCCAAGCAACTGATTGTCGCGTACGCCCTGAATACTGGCCATATCTTTGATGCGGTCTGCTGTAGCAGACATCGGCACCAGCAGCGCAAAAAGTATCAAAACAAGTTTAATCATGGTTCTGTTCCCTTTACATGCTGCAACGGCGGAACGAGAAAAACGCCACCTGTTCTTGCAGTCGCTGCCATCGTCGCAATCCCGATCAGAACGGCATCACCGACTGGAAGAAGCGGCCCAGAAATCCCAGCGACTTCGAGTCGTTGATCACCTCGCTCATTGCGCCGGCATTCTTGTATTCGATATGCACATCGGCAACCTGCGTCGAAGGCACGGTATTAGCCCCGGTAATCGTGGTCGGATTCACTACCCCGGAAAAGCGGATGAATTCATCGCTATTGTTGAGCGCCAGCTGCTTCTCGCCACCGACCAGTAAATTTCCATTGGCCAATACCTCAACCACGGTAACCGTAATTGTGCCGGTCAAATCCTGGTTCGCCGCGCCGGCACCGGTTATTGAAGACTTGCTGCTGTTATCGCCTGTGACGGAGAACACGTTCATCACCGGCGTACCGCCTGGCCCGGTTATGTTCGGGGTACCGGCATTGATGCTGCTGGCACTGGTCGCACTGCCGCTCGTCGCACGTTTGCCGGTAGTCTTTTCCGCTATCGTGATAATCAGAATATCGCCAATGTTTCGCGCCCTTTTATCTTCAAACATCGGCCGCTCGTTTGCACCGGCACGGAAGATCGATCCGTCAGCCGGGGTAACAACCTGGCGATCGGCAGGTATGGCGGTCAACGGTTGCTGAATGCGCGTAGACGGAGTCATCGAGCAGCCGATCAATAACCAGCACGCGGCAAATATCGGCGCAAATTTCCGATGCCTCGCGGCCTGCATGGCAATGTGCGACGTTGAATTGTTACCGCTCAAGATGGTCTCCGTTCAATCCACTACATCTGTGACAGCCGCTGCAGCATCTGATCAGATGCCTGGATTGCGTTTGACTGGATTTCATAGGCACGTTGCGTCTGTATCAGGTTCCCCAATTCTTCCACCACATTCACATTGGAAGTCTCCACATAAGTCTGGTTGAGCAGTCCGGCACCATTGGTGCCCGGTGCAGTCGTGGCAGGTGTGCCGGAAGAAGCGGTCTCCTGATACAGGTTTTCACCAAGGCTTTGCAATCCGCCCGGATTGACGAAGGTAGCCAGTTGCAGACTTCCCACCTGAACCGGTGCGGTTACGCCCGCCTGAGTGATAGACACCAGACCATCGCGTCCTATCGTGACATTGATGGAGTTGGCCGGAATGGTCAGCGCGGGCTGTATCGGAAAACCGCTGGAATTGACCAATTGCCCCTGACTATCCAGCTGGAACGAACCGTCCCGGGTATAGGCCGTTGTACCATCCGGCATCTGTACCTGAAAGAAACCGGCACCTAGGATCGCCACGTCCAGCTGGTTGCCGGTCAATTGCAAATTGCCCTGCGTATGTATCCGCTCTACCGCAACCGGCCGCACGCCGGTACCTATCTGCAAGCCTGATGGTACCTGCGTCTGCTGGGACGATTGTGCGCCGGGCTGGCGTAGTGTCTGATAGAGCAAATCTTCGAACACGGCACGCGAACGTTTGAAACCGGAGGTGCTGACGTTGGCCAGATTGTTGGAAATTACGTCCATCTGGGTTTGCTGCGCGTCCAGACCCGTCTTTGAAATCCACAATGAACGTATCATGTTGCTACCCTCTCAATTAGGCATAGTGCGACAAAGGTCTGGGTATCAATGGATACACGCCAGCTTTGCCGAGTTAACCGGTGACACTCAAAATCTGCGTTGCGCGCTGATCGTTGCTATCCGCGCTTTGCAGCATTTTCATCTGCATATCAAATTTGCGCGCCAACGAAATCATGCTGACCATCGCTTCCACAGTATTCACGTTACTAGCCTCAATGCTGCCCGAAGCGATCCCCACGTTCACGTCCGCTGGCGCGGCAGAACCATCCCGGGTACGAAACAATCCGTCACTGCTTCGTTCCATTATCGCGGGATCGGGATTGACCAGTTTCATCCGTCCCACTACCACCACCGATGTTGCATTTGAACCGCTGGGCACCGTCGAAATGGTGCCGTCCTTGGCTATCGTCACTTCCGTATCGGGCGGAATGCTGATCGGACCGGCATCACCGACGACGCTCATGCCTGCCGATGTTTGCAGCACTCCGTTCGGCGACAGCTGAAAACTGCCGTTGCGAGTGTATGCCTCCTTGCCATCCGTGCCCTGCACTACAAACCAGCCGGCTCCCTGCACCGCGACATCCAGCACGCGGCCAGTCTGTTGCAGCACTCCCGGGGTGAAATCCGCGCCTGCCGTCGAATCCACGACAAAGGTGCGCGTCGCCAGACCCTCGCCCACCAGCGGCACCGCGCGAAACGTATCCAGTGTCGCGCGAAAGCCGGGCGTATTGGCATTGGCCAGATTCTCCGCAACCGACGCCTGCTGCTGTAGCACATGCGACGCGCCGGTCATTGCGGTATAAATTAATCTGTCCATGTCCTTTCCTGCCTAATCAGGGCCTGCGTATCAATTAAGCGCGCCGTTCATTACCTCAGGTTCACCAGCGTTTGCAAAACCTGATCCTGCGTCTTGATGGTCTGTGCGTTTGCCTGGTAAACACGCTGCGCGGTAATCATGCTGACCAGTTCTGCGGTCAGATCCACATTGGAATCTTCCACCGCGGACGATTGCAACAATCCGAGGCTACTCGAGCCCGGCGTACCTATCAGTGGCGCACCCGCATCCGAGGTTTCCGCCCACTCGTTGTTACCCATCGGTTGCAGGCCCTGTGGGTTGGTAAAGTTTGCCAGCAACACCTGCCCCAGCGCCCGCGACTGACCGTTGGAATAGCGTCCCAGGATGATCCCGTCCGAGCCGGTACTGAAGCCGGTCAGGCGACCCGAGGTAAAACCATCCTGCGTCAACGTGTTGACGCCGAAGTTACCGCCATATTGCGAAGTCTGTCCGAAGTTGAACGTCAATTGTTGGGCCGATGCGCCTGAAGGCGTAAAAAACGACGACAGGGCCAGACCGACAGGAGGCCCAACCGGTGTTGTCAATTGCCCCAGCAGGTTGAATGAAAGCGTGGTTACCGGTGTAGCAGCCAGTGGCACAGGCACGCCGTCCAACGTCAGGTAGACATTCCAATCCGGCGCGCCAGCGTTGGTGGTCGCTGGCGTTGCTGCGACCAACCCCGCCGAAGGAGGTGTAACGGTTACCGTAGTCCCGCTGGTCACTGCCGTAATCGTATAGGGTATACCGGACAGAGTTATTGTATTGCCGATGGCCAATCCGTTTGTCGACCCGCTCAAGGTCATGGTGCTACCGGCGGCGGCAAATGAGCCGTTGCCCAACGTGGTTAGTGGCTGACGCTGAAAATACAACGAGCCAACGTGATTGACGCCGAGACTGTCATAGACCGTCAGTGAGGTAGAGTTGTTGTAGGAGTCGGGGTCGATGGTGCTAAAACTTGCCACGTTTATAGGAACCGCGGCGCGAGCATCCAGATTGACACCCACGGCCACATTTACCGATGGATTGGGCAACAAATCGGCTGCACTGATCTGGATGGGCAGAGGTTGAGAGGCCACGATCACGCCCGCCGCGTTCGGCAGATAGCCGGTCAATTGATGGCCCTGGTTATTGACGATGTATCCGTTTTTGTCCACCTGAAATTGCCCGTTGCGACTGAACAACACTCCGCCGCTGGCTTCCATCATGCGGAAGAAACCGCCGCCGCTTATCGCCGTATCCATCACGTTGCTGGTTTGGGTGATATTTCCCTGAGTGAACTGCTGCGCGATTGCCGCCACCTTGGAACCCATACCGATTTGTGCGCCACCACCACCGGAAAGCGATACCGCGTACTGATCGGCAAATTGCGCCTGCGATTGCTTGAAGCCCACGGTGCTGGCATTCGCCACATTGTTGCCTATTGTGTCGAGTTGTCTGGACGAAGTATTTAGTCCGCTCAATCCCTGCTGAAAACTCATGCTAATCTCCTTGTGATCTGACCAAATCGATACCGATCATGTGACTGCTTTACCATCGCGGCACCAATACATTCACCCTGAACAACCATCAAACTCAACGCTACCCAATCAAAGTATTTCCCTGACTTGCGACAACTTGATGCCGTCCAATTGGCCCACATTCAGCGCAACGCCCTGACTGTCCTGCGTCACGCTATTCACCATGCCGAACTGCAATGCCGTCGCAGCCACCTTGGTGCCCGCCTGTGATGCATCGACGCTAAAGTTGTAGCTGCCATCCGCAACAATGGTACCTGCATTGTCGCGTCCGTCCCATTGCCAACTGACCAGTCCTGCGGGCTGCGCACCCAGCTTCATGTCGCGTATCAGCGCGCCGGCACTGTCATGAATGGAAATATTCACTTTGTCTGCGGCCTGAGCCAGTTCAACGCCTCCGTAGGCGATTCCATTGGCCAGGTCGGTGCCCTTGCCGGGCACCAGCACACCATGCCCGATCATGCTCGCCGCCTGCAGCGACTGATTGCCCAGCATGCTGTCGCTCAGGGCTTGCAGTGTGGCATTCAACTTGTCGATGCCGCTCACCGTACTGAGCTGCGCCATCTGCGTGGTGACCTGCGCGTTGTCCATCGGATTCAGCGGATCCTGGTTCTTCATCTGCGTAACCAGCAACTTCAGAAAGCGATCCTGAGTATCAGCTGCGGAATTGGTTGACGCGGATGCGCCGGCATTCGCGTTCAATGAGGCAAACAGCGCTGCGGCTGAAGTTGAGTCTTGCGTACTATTTACCATGGCGATTTCCTCTCAAATAATATGACGGCTTTTTGTCATCCGTCCCAGGCATTATTGTCCGATAGTCAGTGTCTTGAGCAACAACGCTTTTGAGGTATTCATTACTTCAACATTGTTCTGGTAGGCACGCGATGCCGAGATCATGTTCACCATTTCATCGACCACATTTACATTGGGCATGGTGACATAGCCCTGCTCGTTGGCCATCGGGTGCTTGGGATCATAAATCATTTTCATCGGCGTGTTATCTTCAACCACCGCCGACACCTTGACACCCTGCACATCCGTTCCGTCCACCGGCGTCGCGCTGAAGACCACCTGTTTGGCCTTGTACGGCTGTCCATTGGCACTGGTGGTACTGTCGGCGTTAGCCAAATTGCTGGCCACCACGTTCAGACGCTGGGCCTGCGCGGTCATCGCAGATCCGGCTACATTGAAGATATTAAACAGCGACATTACCAGCCCTCCCTAAGCGTGACGTACTCAGCGCGAACTGCGCGCAGCCCGGCTTTCGAATCCAGACGATCAAGCTTGATGTACTTCATCATCTCAATCATCCTTGTATTGCCGCCAGTATGCTTTTCAGCTTTTCGCTGACAAACTTTACGCTTGCCTCGTAGCGCAACGCGTTATCGGCGAATTGCGCGCGCTCCACATCCATGTCCACGGTGTTCCCGTCGGCACTGGGCTGTACCGGTTTGCGATACATTACCGGCGCACCCAGCACCGACATGCCGGCACTTCCTTCAAGGTGTGCGGGCGCGGTGCGCGCTACCGGCAAGCCGGCAGCTTGGCCGCCCAAGGCATTCTGCAACGCACTGGCAAAATCCACGTCTTTTGCCTTATAGTTCGGCGTGTCCGCATTCGCGATGTTCGATGCCAGCAATTCCTGACGCGCAGCACGCAAACTCAACGCCGTTTGCTGAAACCTCAGTGCTTCGTCCAGTTTATTGACCATTCCGCTCTCCGCCATCCGACTACTACAGTTAACACATGTGCGACATGGTATGACTCAACAACCCTCCACCATTGGATGATAAGCGGGGTTTTTGTGCTCCAATTCAGGCTTATCCGAAGCTTCCAATCGTGGCGTGTTGCGCTCACAATTACGCGCATGAAACTGCAATTTCTGCCGGTTATATGTCTATTGTTCGGCTTTGCCGCCGGACCCGCCACCGGCGCGCCTACCCTGCCGGACACCTCCGAAAAGTCGGCGGTGGCAAATGCCTCACTGCATCAGCGGTTATCCGATACCGTGGCAACATTTGTCCGGCAACAAACTTCTTCATTGCCGGGCAAGGTTGCATTCCACGTTGATGAGATCGATTCACGATTGACACTTTCCGCATGTACTCACCTTGAAGCATTTCTCCCTGAGCGCAGTCAGATGATAGGCAGGGTGTCGGTCGGCGTGCGCTGCAATGCCGCGCCGCACTGGAAAATATATGTCCCGGTGCAAGTCAGCACGACGTTTGATGTGCTGGTCGCGGTGGGGCGACTACCTATGGGACATGTACTTCAGGAGCGTGATCTATCCAGCATGCCGATGGAAGTCACACAAATGACCGGGCTGACCGACCCCAAACTGGCAATTGGCAAATCGTTGCGCTACGGCATCGCCGCCGGGCAGGTACTGCGCGAACAAATGCTGCGGCCAGTCTATTCGGTAACCCAGGGACAGATAGTGCAACTGGTCGCCAAGGGAAGCGGTTTCAGCATCAACAGCGAAGGTGCCGCCCTGAATAACGCGAGCGAAGGCCAGTCCGTTCAAGTGCGTGTCAAATCAAGCCGCGTAGTCGGCGGAATCGCAGCGACCAACGGTGTGGTGGAAGTCGGACTTTGAATCCGGTTGCAGACGCGCCTGACCCGATCGTCGCATAATCGCCGATCGGATTTTCGATTCTTCTTACCCCAGAAATCGCGATTCCGCGACTTCAAATATTCCGATCCGGGCCGATAAGTAAGGCGAGAGATTTGCTTTCGCGAAAAAATTTCGCCTCCCATTCCGCAAATTCAACCTTTGGTCTTATGTCCGTTGACTTAAGCAAAGCGATTGTACAAATTGTCGCCACTTGGCAAACTTACTGAAAGGTAAGGACGCAAAGTCACCGACCTAAGGGAAACTATGGTAGCGGGACCGCAAAGCACATGAACGTCTGTGTGCTTACCTTGTTCCTCCTTGGCCATTTCAACCTTTCCGTGGAGGATGATATGAAGCCATTATTTTCGTTGTTCGCTCTATGTTGCATTGTCGCCGCGCTGTCCGGTTGCGGCGGGGGCAGCTCAACACCTGCGAGTTCAGCAGCTGTTGATGCGGTTGCCACTCCGGCTGCTGTTTCTGTCGTCACTGCAAAATAGGGGAACGCCATGAAAGCAAAATCTACCAGCGTCGGCCTGATTGCGGCTGCTTCGCTATTTCTTAGTTCGCCAGTAATTGCCACACCATCCAGTAGTTCGCCTTATTTCACCGATCCGCAGAATGAATACGTTCAGGATGTCACTTCCGACGCAATCGGCAGCGTAAACATGGTGCTATGCATCATGAACGCGATGAATATCAGTGGCAGCAGCATGTTGAATGTCGGTCCCTATGTCGCATTGATCGACATGAACAAATGCCAGTCGCATGGCAATTCGGGAGACTCTTCAGGAGGGTCCTCAGGTGCCAGTGCAGCGACGAACTACATGACCGCTATCGTGGACGCCACACGCGCAAGCAATAGCGATCCAATGATTGCCAATCTCTGGATGTCCATGACCGAATCCGGTCATGTCACCAACATCTCCGCCAGAATCAATGCGAGCGAGGCACCATCCGGCTCTAATCCTTACGGTGTCTTCCGCATGGATTACATAGGCAAGTCTGGTGGAGCTACGCAATTCAACGGCTACATCGATTCAGCAACCGGCGCATTGCAATTTTATGAAACCGGATCGAACTCGTCTGACGTGGCCCTGACCATGACCGCCGTCAACACATCCTCCGGTAGCGGCACCATGACCGTCGGCGCTGGTTCCGCCAAAACGTTCAACTTCAATTACGACCCCGATTATTTCCGTCGCAGTGACGGTACGCACGACCGGTGTTTCGACCGTCTTAAAGCACATGCCGCACGTTCAGTGTGGCGGCTGGGTACGTATAACGCCAATGACGGCAGCCGGGTGGACCAGACCAACCCGAGCTTTCAAATAATCGCCGGCTATATGGGCAGTTCTTACTATGGCAATGCCGGTTACTACGGGATCAACTTTCAGGGACTGGATCTGAACGGCATCGCCGACGCCAGTCCGATCAGCGGCCTGGTGATCACCGATCAACGTCCCGGTAACAGCACCAGCTACAACGTGTCTAAAGTCAGCGGCAAACTTAACAAGTGGACGCAAAATGCCACGACACTGGCCGCAATGGATGGCATTCCGTTCTACTTCTCCGGCGATTTGACCGGTCTGACCTCGGATAATAGCGTAACTGGCTGGGGCAATTGGCAAATGCAATGGAACGATACAGCGGCCAACTTTACCGTGATCGGGACGCAAAATTGCGGCGGCAATGGTTGCAACCTGAACCAGTTTGCAACGCCCGCTACCGTTAATTCGGGTGCCTTTGATGGCAAACCAATCTCCGGTTGGTCGGATTCGTTTGGCGGCAACATCAACATACCCGCGTCATCTTCCAACCATCTCGGCACCGATGCGGTGAGCTACTTCAGCCAGTCAGTTGTCATTCCGGGTTCGCCATCAGCCCCAACTGCGTTGTATTGCCTGAGCAACTGTCCGGATACAACTTCTGTTGCCGCAACACGGAGCTATTCCAGTGGCAACGCCCCGTCACCTTTCGGCGGAACAACTGGCACACAGTGGTTCTCGGCTCCCGATTCAGCGCACACTGTCAGCTATACATTCGATAGCGCCGGGCTGAAGAATGCCGGCGCCTCGATGATCATCGATAATGCGGCATACCTGGCTGCCAACCCGATGGTCTCGAACGGCGTGATGAGCGGCAGGCTGTTTGATTCTGTACTCGCCAATTGTCCCGGTACTTCGTCAATTTGCGAGCCCAGCTCACCGGCTGTCTATTACACCTGGTCTACGGGTGTAAACCAGTGGAACCAATCGCTGTGGCTAACCAAATCTGACAGCAGCGTAGTCGCATTCGATCCGCCGCAAACTATCGCGTACACGGTACCGAGTGGCGCAGCTTATGGCTCATGGGCCAACAAAACCATCCAGCTGCAATTCAACGGATTTGGCAATCTGTATGGAATTCCCGGCTACTGCGTAAATCCGATGGACAACAGCCCGGCTAATTGTTCAACCGCAGGCGTGCGTTACGTGCCGGAATTCTCCATCCCCGATGGCGCAACCATGTCCCTCGGCGGCACGCCCATCATCGTCAAGGCACTTGACGCAGAAGTTCGGCTGCATAACCTGGGTGCAGGCGCAGCCCAATGTTCCGCAATGACACTGACACCACTGACGCCACCTGCAGGTGGTACGCATGACATGACCGATCCCAATGATGCCTTTTACATAGGTGCAAAACCAACGATCGCAGATAGTCCAAAGGTGATTGACGGTATTGTTCAGTAACGAGGCAGCCGAGACCAAAAGAAGCGCGGCATGCCGCGCTTCTTTTTCATTGCCCGTTTCCGCCAAACACCCTCATCTCCATTCCTATATATTCGACAGCTTGTTAAGTCTCCACCGCTAAGAAAGCCCTACCCGATATGTCATAAATCCTGATAGCAACCGATGATGAGGTGGGTCACTGTGGCGTGACAACGTAATACGCAGATGTCCCCCATAAGAGCGCCCAGTTTGAATACAAAGTCAAATCTTTCGCTAAGGGTGTTGATGCGAACATGATTAGCATGGTTGCAATCGCGGTCGTTACAAGCATAACTGTGCTTGCCTTTAAAATGATGTCTGGATTTTCTCGGCATTTCGACCATATCATGAGGTAGGGTTTGACTACTCCAGCCAAATAAAACAACACCACCATTGGTATCTCGTTCAGAATTTCCGTCCAGTCGCCTCCCTGCTTCAGGGAGACAGGTCCGCCATCCACGATAAAGTAGACATAGATCGTTAATGCGATATTTAACGCCAAGCCAACGACAATAATAAGTTTGAAGTCAAAAATTTGCTTTATGAACATATTGTTTATTGTCTTGCCTGAGCTTGCTCCTGTTTTTCAATTACAAAGATCGGACCACTAAGCCAAAATTTCTGTTGATCGAGTCAATTGGGTGAGGTGCCGCTTTCATGCATCAATTATGGCAGTATTAAGTGACAGTTAGTCCACAAGCTGACGTTCTCTCTTGCGCGTATCATGCGCGGTACCGAGCAAAATATCTGTCGGGTCATCGTTGGCAGTAAGCACAAAATAAACTACGACAGAAGACAGGCCGCCAAATAACGATTCACGTCGCTTTGACCCAAAGTAGACGCCGCAGAGCAGCATGCTAAGCAAAGTTCCGGAAGTAACCAGCTACTTCTGGATCATCAAAATCCTGTGTACGACCGTTGGCGAGACCGCTTCAGACTTCATGAATGTGAATCTGGGCCTCGGACTGACCGGCACCTCTATTGCAATGGGAATCTGTCTGGTGACAGTGCTCGTTTTCCAGTTCCGTGCAAAGCAGTACATACCCGGCATATATTGGCTTGCCGTCGTGTTGATCAGCATTTTCGGAACGTTGATTACCGATAACCTGACACATCCGTTGGGCGCCTCATTGGGCGATTATCTCTCGCAATGGCAAGCAAATGGAGGCCACGGCCTGGGGACGGCAACGACCAGCGCAGCATTTACGATCGCGATATTTGCTGTTGTCGTATTTCTTACTAAGACACATCGAGATTTTATTGCTGCCACATCAGTGCCAGATGAAGATGGCGTAAAAAGATCTGGTGTTATGTGGCAAGTTTTTGTGGTTCTGACAGTTCTGGTATTCGCATCCGACTCTGGCTACTACTTGCGCAGCTCGCGCGAGCAACTAACCGCTACGACCATGGCTAGGCCGGCATCGCCACTGGGAGACTTGTCTGTTTTCCGAAAGATTACTGAAGATACACTTGGATTTGTACGCTCGGGGGACATGTCGAATGCCAAATTACGGGTTGGCAATCTGGAGTTTGCTTGGGATAACGCAGAGGCACAACTCAGATCAATGAACAAGGAAAAATGGTCTATGGTTGACGATTCGATTGATGCCGTATTGAGAGACCTGCGAGCTGTTCGACAGGATCCTGCAGCATGCGCCAAATCTTTGGAAGCTCTAACCGTAATTCTCGATTCTCTTGACAAGCGGTAGCGGGAAACTGCAACTGTAGGCCGCGTCAGCTGTAGCTGTGACCAGCTAAATCAATATGTCTCTATGCCATCATGCCCGGGTCCGCTTGGCCGATGTGTACCTACAAAACCGACTTTGATCCCGGGCGACTGAAAAATGTCCGAGGTGAACCATAGACTCTTCCTGGCTGGTAACATTGCCATGTGGCGTGGTGTTTCGTGCCAACGGTCGCGCCAAAATATCCCGCAAGAAAGCTGACGGTAGTTATTCCAATACGAATCGTTGGCGGCACTGTTTAGATTGCGATGAAACGCGATATAGTCGCTGCGACAATCGCGCCACGAAGCGATTCAAGTAGTACTTCATTTTTTTCGGGAGACAACAGGGTGTATCGACACTGCGTGGGTGCCACAACATACGTTTTTGGTTCGCTAAGGGAAGTCATGGCAAAAGCCGCACCGGCGCGCTCGGGTGACTACCTCGGCGGCGTGGCTGCAGAAACCTACGCCGAACGTATGGCAGCCAGAATGTGTCTTGCCGCCATACCGCTCAGGCAATTTCTAGAAGATTTGCTCATACCGTATGAGATCGACGAGGTGTCACGGCTGATCATTGATAGCCACGATACGCAGGCTTTTTCAGAAATAAGTCATCACACCGTGGGGGATTTTCGAAACTGGCTACTTTCAGATGCGGCCGATACGGCTGCATTGAAACGAATATCCCGCGGCGTTACCCCCGAAATGGCGGCTGCCGTCAGCAAGTTAATGCGCAATCAGGATTTGATTCTTGTCGCCGGAAAGTGCCGGGTTGTCACGGCATTTCGGGACACGATCGGATTGCCGGGCCATTTGTCGTCGCGACTGCAACCTAACCATCCTACTGACAATGCGCAGGGAATCGCGGCATCCACGCTGGACGGTCTTCTGTACGGTGCCGGCGACGCGGTGATTGGAATCAATCCGGCCTCCGATAGCGTTCCCGCACTGATGGACCTGTACCACTTGGTAGATGACGTGATCAATCAGTATGGGATTCCGACCCAATCCTGCATCCTGACGCACGTGACCAGGCAAATAAAGCTCATGGAAAAAGGCGCCCCGGTGGATCTGGTTTTCCAATCGATCGCCGGTACCGAGAAAGCGAACCAGAGTTTCGGAATCGATCTGGCCATTTTGAAAGAAGCGCAACAAGCCGCACTCGCGTTGAACCGCGGCACGGTGGGCAATAACGTGATGTATTTCGAAACAGGCCAGGGTTCCGCGCTCTCGGCCAACGCCAGTTACGGCATTGATCAACAGACCTGCGAAGCGCGCGCTTATGCGGTTGCCCGGCATTTTTCCCCATTGCTGACTAATACCGTGGTGGGTTTTATCGGGCCCGAATACTTGTACGATGGCAAGCAGATCATCCGCGCAGGATTGGAGGATCACTTCTGCGGGAAACTGCTGGGCGTGCCTATGGGGTGCGATGTATGTTACACCAACCATGCAGAAGCGGATCAGGATGATATGGATACATTGATGACGCTGCTTGCCAATGCCGGAGTGACGTTCATCATGGGCGTACCCGGAGCAGACGACATCATGCTGAACTATCAAAGCACTTCCTTCCATGACATACTTTATTTGCGCAAATTGCTCGGTTTGAAAGTCGCGCCGGAGTTCGAAAATTGGCTAAAAACTATGAACATCATGGGCAGCACGGGACAGATTCTGGCAGTGACTCAAAATCACGGCATGTTGAAGCACATGCCGGGGAAACTGCTGTCGGGTTCATAAACCAGCTGCCTGCAGGTGACCCATGGCAAGAACTGAAGCGCTTCACGCGCGCGCGCATTGCTTTGGGCCGCGTTGGCAGCAGCCTCCCTACCAAGGAAGTCTTGGACTTTGGCGCCGCACATGCCTTGGCTCGCGATGCAGTGCATCTGCCGCTGGACGTGGGTGCGTTGGATGCAAGTATCCAATCGCTTGGATTTTCTGCCATACGGGTGCATAGCAAGGCTCAGAGCCGCCAGACCTATTTGCTGAGACCGGATCTTGGCCGCAGGCTCGACGATAAAAGTAAACAGACTCTTGAGGAAAATGGGCAGTCTAATTGTGCGGATCTGATTTTCGTGATCGGTGACGGACTTTCATCGATCGCTATTCAACGTCATGCAGCTCCACTGCTGGCCGAGATCCAGAAATACATTCCGGAATCCTGGAGCGTGGGACCTGTTGTGATCGCTGAACAAGCCCGGGTTGCTTTGGCGGACGAAATCGGAGAAATCATGGGGGCGCAGATGGTTGCAATGCTGATCGGTGAGCGACCGGGGCTGAGCTCTCCCGATAGCCTGGGTATCTATCTGACCTACGCTCCCAAAGTCGGACGTAGCGATGCCGAGCGCAATTGCATATCAAATGTGCGCCCGGAAGGCTTGCAATACTCCGCAGCCGCCAACAAATTAATTTGGTTGGCGACGGAAGCCATGAAGCTGAAACTTACGGGTGTTGGATTAAATGACGAGAGTGAAGTTAAAGAAGCTCTCGCGAGTAGCACTTGGTCAGAATAGCAACGATCCCTGCGCTAAAGCGGGTTTTCGCCACGCCGCTTCGGTTCTCACGGCAATCCAGGTGTCCGATTTTGGTGGATAAGCAGCCTTATTTTGACATCCAATCATTATTGCCTGATGGTGCAAAAGCAAATCTCCGGGATAAAATCGCCGCGATGAATTGTTGCGCGCCAGAAGTTGCGCTTAGGAATCATTGGATTAGTCATCATATCAATACAATTTTTCAAGACCAATTATTCCGCCTGGAGCAGCGGCATAATTGCTTCAATTTGATAGTTGGTTTTAGGGGAGAATAGGGTGACACTAATTGTCGGCCTAAGTAATTATTCCAGAGTAGGTATCGCTACCCTTCTCTTTAGTTTGTTTTTTGCCGGATGTGGCGGCTCAGGCGGAAGTGATAGCGCTGCTGCACCCTGGAGCGAAAGCAAACAGCTCGGCTTGGCGGGGGGCGCCACCCAAAGCCATACCGTTGCTACCGACGCCAGCGGCATGTCTATGTGGCGGGAACCACCGATGGTGGCCTGGATGGCAATATGCTGATCGGCAGCCAAGACTTCTTCGTCACCAAATACAACAGCAGCGGGGTGAAACGATAATCTGAGTTGAATAGACCCCGTCAGTGGTATCGCGATGGGCAGCTAACAGGCTCGTAATATCGACCTATGAAGTGTTGAATCGTGCCAATTGCGGTCAGTTGAGGTTTCCAATAC
>JBARHR010000217.1:0-6820 GCA_049799335.1 Gallionella sp.
ATGGCGGACAGCACCAGGACCAGAAAACTTACGATGCCACCAGGAGCCGGTATTTGAACCAACAGGGCTGGCAAGTAGTGCGTTTCTGGAACAATGAGGTGCTGGAAAATCTGTGTGGGGTACTTGAAGTGATAGTGGAAAAATTAAAGAGTGCACCCCCATCCCAACCTTACCCCGGAGAAGGGGAAGGAGTTTAAGACAGTGAAGTGAACATTAATTAGCGCACCAACAACGAATGACCATGAACGAAAACGACCCACAAGACACCCCAGAACTCGAAGCACCCGCCGAACCAAAAAACGGCAAGCGCGAGTTCGCGCCGCTGGCCAAGCTCCCGGACAGCGATGAAGTTCTGATCGCCGATTACGCCGAACGCGCCTATCTTGAATACGCCGTCTCCGTGGTCAAAGGCCGCGCGCTGCCGGAAGTGTGCGACGGACAGAAACCCGTGCAGCGCCGCATCCTCTACGCGATGCGCCAAATGGGACTCACGCATGGCAACAAGCATGTGAAGTCGGCGCGTGTGGTCGGCGACGTGCTCGGCAAATATCACCCGCATGGCGACTCTTCTGCTTACGAGGCGATGGTGCGCCTCGCGCAGGATTTCGCGATGCGCTATCCGCTGGTGGATGGTCAGGGAAACTTCGGTTCGCGCGATGGCGACAATGCGGCGGCGATGCGTTACACCGAAGCACGCCTGACGCCGATCGCCGACCTGCTGTTGTCCGAGCTGGACATGGGTACGGTGGATTTCGTTGCCAACTATGACGGCGCGTTTCAGGAGCCGGCGATGCTGCCCGCACGTTTGCCCATGGTGTTGCTCAACGGTGCGTCCGGCATCGCGGTCGGAATGGCCACCGAAATTCCTTCACATAACTTGAAAGAAGTTGCCAAGGCTGCGGTTGCACTGGCGAAGAATCCCAACACCAAGGACGACAAGCTGTTGTCCTGCATCAGCGGGCCGGACTTCCCCGGTGGCGGTCAGATCATTTCCTCCGCTTCCGACATTCGCGATGCGTATACCAGCGGACGCGGCTCGCTGAAGATGCGTGCGCGCTGGACCATCGAGCAGCTGGCACGCGGCCAGTGGCAGGTGGTGGTCAGCGAATTTCCGCACGGCGTTTCGGCGCAGAAAGTGCTGGAAGAAATCGACGAACTGACCAATCCCAAGGTCAAGGCCAACAAGAAGTCGCTGACGCCGGAGCAAACGCAGAACAAGCAGCTCATGCTCTCAGTTCTGGATTCTATCGCCGACGAATCGGACAAATCGCAGAAGGTGCGGCTGGTGTTGCAGCCCAAGTCGTCGAAGCTTAATCCGGACGACATGATGGCGGTGCTGCTCACCCATACCAGCCTGCAAAATTCGGTGTCGGTCAACCTCACCATGATCGGCCTCGACGGACGCCCCCAACAAAAAGCAATTACCCAGGTGCTGCGCGAGTGGGTGGAATTCCGTCTGGGCACCGTCACGCGCCGTTGCGACCATCGTTTGACGCAAGTCGACGATCGCCTGCATATCCTCGCCGGGCGCATGATCGTTTATCTGAATATCGACGAAGTGGTTGCGCTGATCCGCGGTTCGGATAATCCCAAAGAAGATTTGATGGCGCGCTTCGAACTTTCGGAACGTCAGGCGGAAGACATTCTGGAAATTCGCCTGCGGCAGTTGGCGCGTCTTGAAGGCATCAAGATTGAAAAAGAGAAAAAGGCGCTGGAACAGGAACGCAAGGAATTGAAGAAAATACTTTCCAGCGAAGAGGCATTGCGTGAACTGGTGGTCGGCGAGATCGAGGCCGATGCCAAGCAATATGGCGACGCGCGCCGCACGTTGATTGAAGAAGCGCAAGTGACCAAAGTAGCCGCGCAGGTGAGCGACGAGCCGGTGACGGTGTTTATCTCAGAACGCTACTGGGTGCGTACCCGCCAAGGGCACGGCATTGACATCAGCAGCGTCGCCTTCAAGGATGGCGACAGCATCGCGGCTTCGTACGAATGCCGCACCACCGACAACGTCATCGCCATCTGCAGCAACGGTCGCGTGTGCAGCGTCCCGGTAGCGTCACTGCCCTCGGGTCGTGGCGATGGCGCGCCGCTGGCCACCTTTATCGAGATCGCCCCCGGCGCGAAGATCGCGCATACGCTGTGCGGCAAGGCCGAGGCGCCAGTGCTTATCTCCACCAGTGCGGGCTATGGCTTCCCCTGCTTCATCGGCGACATGGTCGGCCGCACCAAGGCAGGCAAGCAGTTCATTACCGTAAAGGACGACACCATCATGCCACCGGTCATCCTCGAACCGACGCAGAATTCGATGGTTGCAGTGCTGACCAAAAATGCAAGGTTGCTGGTATTCATGTTGTCACAACTGAAACTGCTGCAAGGCGGCGGCAAAGGCATGATGCTGATCGACCTGAAAGAGGGCGACGAATTGACAGCCTGCATCGTCGTCAATCAACCGGCATTGACGTTGCGAGGCAACGCGGGGAGCAGGGTGCAGCAGTTGCACATAGGTGAAAAGCAGTTGCAGGCTTACTTTGGCGCAAGGGCCAGGGCAGGAAAGGTGGTTGAGGCTAAATTGAAGGGGTTGAGGTTTGAATAAGCTTAAGATGGTCACAATGTACGTTTGAAAATCGGTCGAGTAGCGTCTGCTCGCTGCGAGACAGTACGTTGGCGTGTTTGTGCAATGGTACAACCAGGAACATCGGCACGGCGCCATCCGCTTTGTCACCCCCGCAGAGCGCCATGCAGGCCTGGACACGGCATTATTGGGCAAGCGCACCCTAGTCTACGAGGCGGCGAAGAGCAGACGCCCTGAGCGCTGGAGCAGGCACACCCGAAATTGGCAGCCAGTTCTCGTTGTGCACCTGAATCCGGGCCAACACATTGTTGAAAAAAACGAGAAAAAGGAAGGAGATTTGGTGCTAAGAATGGCAGCATGAACACAAGCAGTCAGGCGACAACCAGGTTGACAATTTCCGTTTCCGGCTTGTCATGTCAAAATTGCTTAACCCCACATAAGCGGGCCAATGTCAAAAGCCGCACTCTCCATGGAGGCCACCATGCTTGAATCTCGAACGATTAGTATCTCTATCAACCGCCAATGGAACGAAGTCTACGAGGCAGTTTGGCGCCCCGAAGATTTTGCCAGATGGGCTTCGGGTCTTAGCAAGTCGTCGCTTTCCAGAGATGGCGATGGATGGAAAGCTGAAGGTCCCGACGGACCGGTCAGAATTTCGTTCACCGATCACAATGATTTTGGAGTCATGGATCACTGCGTCACATTGGGCGATGGATCAGTGATTTATGTTCCGCTCCGAATAATCCGCAATGGCGACGGAGCCGAGGTTCTGTTCACTTTGTTTCGCCAACCGGATATGTCCGATGCAAAATTTACCGCGGACGCTGATTGGATTGAACGCGACTTGCTCGCGCTGAAAGTGCTCGTTACGCGCTAGTCTTCAAAGCAATTTTGAGTAGCCAAAGGTGGCAGAGTGGTTTTTTCAGCAACTTAAATTGCCGGAGTCGAATTGTCTTCGACCTTCCCCGCGCTGACGATGCGCGAAGCCACGGTAACCCCTTCCGTAAGGCGTGCCACACAAAGTTTGCCGTCGGGCTTATGCATGTGGTGCGCCTCGGCGATGGCTTGACGGATGTCGTCTTCGGGCCGGCTGACGAGTGGGACGCGATTGCGCTTAACTATACCTCCGGGACCACCGGCAACCCCAAGGGCGTGGTCTACCACCACTGCGGCGCCTGGCTGTATGCGCTGTCCAATCTGGTGACCCGGGGCATGCGGCCTATCTCTGGACCCTGCCCATGTTCCACTCCGGTGGCGAGAATATTTCCTTCATCGAAGTGGAGGACATGCCGTACAGACATCCGGCGTTGCTTGCCGCGGCGGTGGTGGCAACGCCCGATGACAAGAGGGGCGAAGTGACCTGCACCTTTATTGAGCTGTGCGCCGCTCAGGCACCGTCGCAAGATGAGCTGACGGATTCTGCCGGGCGCGGTTGGCGCGCTTTAGGGTGCCCCAGCAGTTCGTGTTTGACGCACTGGCAAAAACTTCCACTGGCAAAATCCAGAAATATGTTCTGCGCGTGCGGGCCAGGTCTGCGCAGGCCATCAAATAAAAGCATGCAGATCTGGAAAGCGCTTTGAACGACAGATACAGAACGGCGATGGTGATTGCCGGTACTGTCATCAATTGCGGAGACGCCAACAAAAAAGAAGTCTCACCTTCAAATCAATCCGAAGTATTGCATTGGCCCATGACTTGACATCGATGTCGGAACTGGGCAGCATCATTTTGTCATGAACTTGAGATGCAGGTAGCGTTAGGCGCTGCGACTAGCGGGCGTAATTTTGCGTAGACTAAAGCCCCCTTCTGGCCGCTGCATTTGCTCATCTTCTCTGTTGTAGCCTGCCCGGGGCCGGGACATCATCAGGAGGTAACATGGACTTCGATGAATTACGCGATCTTGCATGCGCCAGTCTTGCCCTGCGGATGCCGCAGATCGAGGGTTCGTCGCGGCTGGTCGACGAGTGCCTGACCAATGCTCGCCTTGAATTCCGGGACCAGTTCATTCTGCGGCTGAGTCCGGAGGCTTGGGCACGCATCTCGCTCATTTACGCGACAACGTTCCTCGATACGCAGGCCGATGTCTCCGTAGCGGAAATCGCCGCTGCCGTATTGCGCGACTCAATCAACATTAGTCGCATGGAAATGCTGGCGCAGCAACTTGCACAAGACAAATTGGGAGAGAGCCCCGCGCAGAAGGCGTCGTCACCAAGGCTCACGGTCGTCAAGCCGCAAGACTAGCCAGTATCCGCAATCGATGGAGTCGGTCATTGAGCAACACCCCTGAACAGGCGTGGCTAAACGGGCCATGATCAAGTTTTGTATTCGAAAACTAACATAGGCAGACGACGGCTTCTATTGGAACGCTGTACCATCCCCCGGAACTACTAGTGCGCAAGTATTCTTGATACCATCCCCGCCTCGCCCGGACTTGAATCCACGATTCGAGCCCACCGTTCACATCGCAACAGGAGGAATCGCATGGGTACCGCAGCAATCATTTTCCTGGTAATCGTCGCCGTCGTCGTGTTTTATGTTGTGTCGATATACAACCGTCTGGTGGCACTGAAGAACCGTTTCAAGAATGCGTTCGCGCAGATCGAAGTGCAGTTGAAACGGCGCTACGACCTGATACCCAATCTGGTCGAAACGGCCAAGGGTTACATCAAGCATGAACGGGAGACACTGGAGGCGGTGATCCAGGCGCGCAATGCCGCGGCCAGCGGATTGAGCCGCGCGCACGGCGATCCGGGCGATGCCGACGCGATCCGATCCCTGAGTCAGGCGGAGGGCAATCTCGCCGGCGCGATGGGTCGGCTCAATGTGGTGATGGAGGCCTATCCCGATCTCAAGGCCAACCAGAACATGATGCAGCTGTCGGAAGAGTTGACCAGCACCGAAAATCGCGTCGCGTTCGCACGTCAGGCTTTTAACGATGCGGTGACCGAATACAACATCTACAAACAATCCTTCCCGCCGAATTTTTTTGCAGGAATGTTCGGTCACGGGTCGGATGCCGCGCTGCTCGAATTCGAGGATCACGCGGCGATACAGGCCGCACCCAAAGTTTCATTTTGAACTGAACGCGGGCCATGAATTTCTTCGAGGCCCAGGCCAGGGCCAAGCGTCAAACCGGTTGGCTGCTGTTGCTATTCGCACTCGCGGTGGCGGGACTGGTGGTGCTGACCAATCTGCTGGTGATGGCGGTGATCTTCTTCAACCGTGATATCGGCAGTTATACCCAGCTTACCTTTTGGCAGCGATTCGACTGGGGATTGTTCGGGATCGTCAGCATCGCATCGATTGCAGTCATCCTGCTGGGCAGCACCTACAAGATGCTGTCGCTGAAGGGCGGCGGCAGCGTCGTCGCCGAGTTGCTGGGCGGTCGGCTGGTCCCGCACAACACCGACGATCCGGCGCTGCGGCGCTTGATCAACGTGATCGAGGAGATGGCCATTGCCTCGGGCACGCCACCACCGCCGGTCTATCTGCTCGATGATATGGGCATCAACGCCTTTGCTGCCGGTCTTACGCCCTACAACGCCGTGATTGGTGTTACGCGCGGTGCCATCACCTATCTGAGCCGCGACGAACTGCAAGGCGTCATTGCGCACGAGTTCAGCCATATTTTCAACGGCGATATGCGCATGAACATTCACCTGATGGGCGTGTTGCACGGCATTCTGCTGATAGGCTTGGCGGGCTACTACCTGTTGCGCGTGACCCGCTTCACCACGAGCTCGCGCAGCCGCGGCGGTGGCAACGCGGTGATAATCGTGCTGGTCCTGGGCGTGGGCCTGCTGGTGATCGGCTATGTCGGTTTTTTCTTCGGCCAATGGATCAAGGCCACGGTAAGTCGCCAGCGCGAATTTCTCGCCGATGCCAGCGCCGTGCAATTCACCCGCAACAGGCACGGTATTGCCGGGGCGCTGATCAAGATCGGTGGCGCTACCTGGGGCTCGCGCCTGGAAAGCCCGTCGGCACGGCAATACTGCCACGCCTATTTTTCAGACGGTGTCGGCGGTTTTCTGGACGGGTTGTTCGCGACGCATCCCCCGCTGGAACATCGCATCAAGCGCATCGATCCGCGCTGGGACGGCAAGTTCGTTGCGCCCAAAGTTGAGGAAGTCGCCGCTGCGCGCGACCCGGCGGATATCGCCGCCGCGCGCCCCAAAGTGCTGGCCCGTGCGGTGTTGGCTGTGGTGCTGACACCCGACCACGCTGTCGCCACCAACGGCAAGTTCA
>JBARHR010000218.1:0-1531 GCA_049799335.1 Gallionella sp.
GCCTAACATGGTGCTGGCGCTGAATGAGCGTTGTCGCACCACGCCTGAAAATGTTCACGCTCGGTTTGCCCCATCCAGGTATTGATCTGCCACAAATCGGCAACCGGCTGCTGCGTGAAGGGCACACTTTGCAAATAGCCATCGGGGCCGAACTCGGGGGTCATGGTGGTGATGACATTTCCCCGGTCGCGCTGTGCCGACCAGATGGATTCCCAGTAACGCTGGTGCGATGCCAGTGCGCTGGCATATTCGGGTGCGGCGGGATGCGGCACTTGCGGACCCTGGTCGTAGCCGACTCGCGCGTGAATGTGATGCGCGTGCTTTGCGACTTCGCTGACCGCATCCCAGTCATCGTCCAGTTGCCGTTCCAGCACCACCACCCAGTGACTGAAGTCGCAGGTGAGTTTCAGTTCGGGCAAACGCTGCAGAATGGCAAGTGTGGTCCACGGGTTGAACAGGGAACGGCTGCGGTGTGTCTCAAAACTGCAGGCGATGTTCATGCGTGCGGCGATTTCCTGGGCCTCGCCGAAGAAACGCACGCTTTGCTCCGGCGTCCACGCATCGCAGCCGCCGATGATGGTCACCCACTGCGGATAGAGTGATCGTCCGAGCTGCAGTTGGCGTTCCACATCCGCGATGTGTTCATCCACTGCCGCATGGCGGCGCGGCACATAACCGCCTGCCGTCACGATCTCCTGAATGTAGCGCAGGCCACTGGTCTGCAAGACGGACTGCAATTCGCTGAAGCGTGTTTGCGATACGTCGGCATTCCCTTCAAGTCCGGCAAAGCCCGCTTCGACAGCCTGATCAGCAGCCTCCTGCGGCGGACCGCTGTGACCCCACAGTGTCTTGAACAGTTGCAGTTGCATGGGAATCAGCTTATTTGCTTCAGGTAGGCACGCCAACCGCCGAAGTGCGAAATGTCCGTCGCATCATTCACGGCATACTGCTCGCACACAAAACCCTGCACCTGCTCACCGCCTGCCAACGTGATGGTGCCGATACCGAGCGGCGCGGGGATGCCGGCGACGAAGGAACCAAATTCGCGCGCGGGCATTTCCCATACTTCCACTTCAATGGCGCTGCCGGTTTCACCTGTTGGCACGCGCACCATTCCCGGTCGGAATGAAGGACCGCCTGGCAAGGCATAGAATTTGTAGTCGGCACTGCTTTGCGTGCGTGCCACCAGATGCGCGCCGCGACAGGTGAGTTGGTGATTGAGCGGAAGTCCTTCGAGGTGAGCGCCGCAAACCGCAACGCGTATCCTGCCAGTCGGCAATGCTTCTTTTGAATCATTCGCATCCTGCAGCACCCGCTCAGCCAGATGCAACAAGGGAATGTCCTGATGCGCAGGTGCAACCAGTGTGATGCCGAATGGGAGTCCGTTGTCCTGGAAACCGGCGGGAACGGCAACTGCCGCACAATCCAGCAAGTTCATGAAGTTGGTGTAATAACCCAGATTCGCATTCAGGCGTATCGGATCGGCCAGCATCTCGTCGATGCGATAGATAGTCCCGGCAGTCGGCGTGAC
>JBARHR010000219.1:0-1914 GCA_049799335.1 Gallionella sp.
GTTGTCATATTTTTCGATTCGCAATCCGGTATCAACTGAAAAACTGGAGCGCATCGCCGATATCATCTTCCTGATTGCAGTGTCGCTGATGGTAGTAGTAGGATTTATCGTTGCATTTGAACTCATGATTGATTAACCCGGTCACATAAACTATGTCAGACATCAAAAAAGCAGTGCTCGCCTATTCCGGCGGACTAGATACCTCTGTTATTCTCAAATGGCTGCAGGACACCTACCAATGCGAAGTGGTCACCTTCACCGCCGATCTTGGCCAGGGTGAGGAACTGGAGCCGGCTCGCCTGAAGGCATTGCAGTTCGGCATCAAGCCGGACAACATTTTCATTGACGATCTACGCGAAGAGTTCGTCCGCGATTTCGTATATCCGATGTTCCGCGCCAACACGGTATATGAAGGCGAATACCTGCTCGGCACATCAATTGCCCGCCCGTTGATTGCCAAGCGACTGATCGAAATTGCGGCCGAGACAAATTCCCAAGCAATCTCGCACGGTGCTACCGGCAAAGGCAATGACCAGGTACGCTTTGAACTGGGTGCCTATGCCCTTAACCCGAATATCAAGATCATCGCACCGTGGCGCGAGTGGGATCTGTTGTCGCGCGAAAAGCTGATGGCCTATGCAGAAAAGCACGCTATCCCGGTTGACATGAAACATAAGCAAGGCGGATCACCGTATTCGATGGATGCCAACCTGCTGCATATTTCGTACGAAGGACGCCATCTTGAAGACCCGGCGGCAGAGGCAGAAGAAAGCATGTGGCGCTGGAGCGTGTCCCCTGAAAAAGCGCCGGATGCAGCCGAATATCTCGAAATCGAATTCGTCGAAGGCGACATCGTTGCATTGAACGGCACCGCCATGAGTCCGGCGACCGTGCTGGCAAGGTTGAATCAACTCGGCGGCAAGCATGGTATCGGCCGCCTCGATCTGGTGGAGAACCGCTACGTCGGCATGAAATCGCGCGGCTGCTACGAAACACCGGGCGGCACCATCATGCTCAAGGCGCACCGCGCCATTGAGTCGATTACCCTGGACAGGGAAGTGGCACATCTCAAAGACGACCTGATGCCGCGCTACGCCAGCATGATCTACAACGGTTACTGGTGGAGTCCGGAACGCAAGACGCTACAAACGCTGATCGACTATACGCAAAAAACCGTCAATGGTTGGGTGCGCGTAAAGCTGTACAAGGGCAACGTGATCGTTGTCGGGCGCGATTCGAAAACCGACTCGTTGTTTGATCCGACCATTGCCACATTTGAAGACGACAAGGGCGCATACGATCAGAAAGATGCGGCAGGATTTATCAAACTCAACGCCTTGCGCATGCGCATTGCCGCCAATTTGCGAAACAGGAAATAGTCACGACTTCACGGAAGGTTGTCATGATCCAGGAATTAAGCGGCGACATACTGCTAAGCAAAGCGAAAGTCATCGTTCAGGGCGTTGCGCCCAACGATGACTTTCATAACGGACTGGCGTTGCAACTGCGGGAACGCATGCCCGCACTGTACAAGGACTTCCGTCATCACTGCCAGACCAGGCATCCAAAATCTGGAGAACTATGGACCTGGAAAACAGCTGATGACCGTCTCATTGCAAGCCTGTTTACCCGCGACGGCGCTTACGACCACGGCAGCAAACCCGGCCATGCCACACTCAGCCACGTCAACCATTCGTTACATGCACTGCGTAATCTGGCGCAAAAAGAGCGCGTCGCGAACATTGCGCTTCCTCGTCTCGCATGCGGACTTTCCGGGTTGAATTGGGCAGAAGTGAAACCGCTGATCGAAACGCATCTCGGCAATCTTGGCGTGACGGTATATTTGTATGTCAACTATCAAAAAGGTGTGAAGGCCATCGAACCGATTTGACCCGGAGGATCGTCAGCATTCAA